>JANPMZ010000268.1:0-11673 GCA_031427195.1 Nitrospirota bacterium | reverse complement strand
ATCGAAGCCCGCGGAGAGAAGATCCTGTCACTGTTCCGGTACCGGCTGAAGCACAAACTGATCGGCTGGAACTATTTGCAGACCGTGCAGCCGCGCCTGTCCAGGCTCACGCTGACTATTTCCGGGTCCAAGGCAGCGAAGCTGCATCCGGCCGATCTCGCCGAGATCATCAGCGAGGTCTCCCAGAAGGAACGGACGGCCATCTTCGGCAGTCTCGATGTTGAAACAGCGGCCGAAGCCCTGCACGAGCTGGAACCACGGGTCCAGGCCGATATCCTCGAAGACATGACCAACGAGAAGGCGTCGGATATCCTGGAGCAGATGCCGCCCGACGAGGCGGCTGACGTGCTGGGCGACCTGCCCGAGGCCCGGGCGCAGGAACTTATCCAGCTTATGGACAAGGAAGAGGCCGAGGATGTCCAGGAGTTGCTGGAACATGACGTGGACACCGCGGGCGGTATCATGACCACGGAGTACCTTGCTTTTACGCAGGACCTGACCGTCGAGGACGCGATCAAGGAGCTGCGGCTTGCGGCGCCTGATGTTGAAACGATCTACTACCTGTATATTGTTGACGAAGAAGAGCGGCCGGTAGGGGTGCTTTCGTTCAAGAACCTGATCCTCGCCAAACCGAATGCGATGATCAGGGACATCATGAACACGCCGGTGATGACGGTCCCGCTTGACGCTGACCAGGATACGGTGGCGGAGTTCATTTCGAAGTACAACCTGCTCGCGGCGCCGGTGGTGGACGAGAACAATGTCATGAAGGGGATCGTCACCGTCGACGACGTCGTTGACTTCCTGCTCCCGCCTGCTTCAAGAAAAAAACGAAGAAGATTGTAGCGTACCATCAGTGAGAGCTCATAACGGGTGCATGCCGTCTCTGGTCATGTGCGGGCATCCGCTGCAGGGCAGGTTGTTGTTCCGCTGACCAATCCATGATATCGATGCAGTGGGGTCCCTGGTATTGTGAAATTCATTGACCATATAAAAAATATGAAGCATGCCCGATTGCTTGTGCTCTTGAGCGTTATCGGCCCGGGCTTCATTGCCGGAAACGCGGGCAACGACGCGGGCGGTATCGCCACCTACTCCATCGTCGGCGCACGGGAGGGCTACGGCTTGCTCTGGGCGCTCGTGCTGATCACCTTTGCCCTTGCCGTGATCCAGGAGATGTCCGCCCGGATGGGCGTTGTGACCGGCAAGGGCTTCGGCGATCTGGTGCGGGAGCAGTTCGGGGTCAAAGTGACGCTGGCCGTTATGGCGCTCTTTGTGTTCGCCAACCTTACGGTGACCATCGCCGAGTTCGCCGGCATCGCAGCCAGCATGGAGCTCTTTGGCGTGAGCCGCTATATTTCGGTGCCGGTCTCGGCCTTCGTGGTATGGCTGGTCGTGGTCAAGGGGAACTTCAAACAAGTCGAACGGTTCATGATCGTCATCAGTATGGTCTACCTGACCTACGTCTTTTCGGGGTTCATGGCGAACCCGCCGTGGAAGGAAGTGGCGAAGCAGATCGCGCTCCCGCAGATCAGAATGGACAAAGACTACATCCTGCTCTTCATCACCATGGTCGGGACCACGATCACGCCTTACATGCAGTTCTATCTCCAGTCCGCGGTGGTTGATAAAGGTGTCAGGATCGAGGAGTACGGCTACGTCAAATTCGATGTTTACGCAGGGTCGTTCATGACCGTGTTCATCGCCTTCTTTATCGTACTGGCGACCGGCACGATCCTGCATCCCGCCGGCGTCGTGGTGGACTCGGCCGAGCAGGCGGCGCTGGCTTTGGAACCGCTGGCAGGCGATTTCGCATCCCATCTTTTCGCCGTCGGGCTGCTGAACGCCTCATTCCTGGCCGCCTTTATTCTGCCCCTTGCCACGGCCTACGGTTTGTCCGAGGCTTTTGGCTGGGAGTCGGGGATCAACAAGTCTTTCAAGGAAGCGCCGCAGTTCTTCGGCTTCTATACAGCGTTCATCGTCATCGGTGCGGGAATGATCCTGGTCCCCACCATGCCGCTCATCAAGATCATGTTCCTGTCCCAGACCATCAACGGCATTCTGCTGCCGTTCGTGCTTATCATCATGCTCCGCCTGGTGAACGACAAGGAGCTCATGGGAGAATACGTTAATTCAAAACGGATGAACATCATCACCTGGTTCACCGTGGCCATACTTATCTTGCTCACGGTGATGCTGGTCGTGACGAGTTTTATATTTTGAGGAAGTGACGATCGGGAAAAAGTCCCCAGTGCTGTCATTACGAGGAGCCCCGCCTTAGCGGGATAAACTCCGCGACGCGGCAATCTCATTTTTCCAATCAGTTTTGTAGATCGGGTAGAGCGCCCGCGAAACCCGACACAAAGACCTTGATCGCCATCTGAAATCTGTTGGGTTTCACTTCGTTCTACCCAACCTACTACTGCAATCAGATCAGGTGCGTAAATGTCTGCGTCGTAGGGGCGCAATGTTTGCGCCCTTGCTGCTGTTGTCATTTCCACCAGGGCGTATGCAATACGCCCCTACAAAAACGACTGTCGGAATGACAGGATTGTGCCCCATTCTGAATAGTTACCAAATATTAACGGTTCGGCGCGTTTGGGAAACGCGCCCTACGATTTCAACGATAAATCGTAGGGACCGTTCCCCGAACGGTCAGCACCACTTCGTGATGTTTCGTAATTAAATTGTCACAATAATAGAGGCAGGTCTTGCGGCTTGACCTTCTCTAGTTGCAGTGCGCAATAAATGTATCCTACGGAACATATCGGATCACTGAAAAAAATGCGCTAACTGTGCGTACTGGACTGGCGAGTGTCAAATTCAGTGCGTGAATAACAGTTATCAGGCTTGAAGATCGAGGGCCTTTACCGCTTGAGCGTAATATCCACGCGTTTGTCAATGGAGTAGATCGGGTATATCTTGAAATCCTTTACCCAGGGCTGAATGACAAAATAATCAGCCCGGTGCCACATGAAGACCCAGGGGGCGTTCTGAACGATGCGGTTCTCGGCTTCCTGATAAAGCTGATACCGTTTTGCATCACTGGTGGTTCGCTGGGCGGTCTCGATGATCCGGTCGAGGTCCTGATCAATGAGGCGCGTTCTGTTGCCTGACGGCCCGACGCTTGATGAGTGGAACAGCGGGAAAAGAAAGTTTTCGGGATCAGGGTAGTCAGCCCACCAGGAGAGCCAGAACGCGTCCGGCTCTCCTTTATTCACGGCATGTTTGAACGCGCTCCAGTCAAGCTGGGTGAGCTCCG
The DNA here is from genome assembly GCA_031427195.1 of Nitrospirota bacterium. Classification (GTDB taxonomy): domain Bacteria; phylum Nitrospirota; class UBA9217; order UBA9217; family UBA9217; genus GWC2-56-14. Next base: position 8,411 of record JANPMZ010000268.1, on the reverse strand, counting down.
CTTTAAGCCCAACCGCTGCAAGGTAGTTCTGTATCACTGAGACGATGTCCAGCACTTCAGGATCCGCCGAAATAAAAATCCTGATCACTGCGCCGGTTGCTCCTGCCTGGCTGATGAGCGCTCTTGCTTTTTCCGGATCATAGGCGTACCCCCTGGCCGGGGAGTGCCGGAGACTGTTCTTCCAGAGCCCCGGAGGTACGGGGCCGGTTGCCGGCACGCCGCGTTTTTCAAAGACCGTGTTCAGGATACGGTTGCGGTCAATGGCCAGGTTCATTGCCTGGCGGACCCGCAGATCATTGAACGGCGGCCGGGTGCAGTTCAGCCCCAGGTAGTAGCTGTTTAGCCCCGGTTTTCCGAAGACAAGGTCCCTCCAGGCCGGGTCGGTCGTAAAATGGCGGTATTCCGCTGATGGTATCAGGAGCACGTCGAGCCTTCCGGTCTCGAACTCAAGCATCGCAGTGAGGTCTTCCGGGATAACGCGAAAGACGATCCCGTTCAGCTTCGATCTGCCGTCGTAGTAGTTTTCCCGGGCTTCAAGGATAAGGTCCTGACCATGCTTCCATTCCCTGAGCACAAAGGGGCCGCTCCCTTGCGGATGCGTCCCGAAGTCCTGGCCAAGGCGTTCAACCTCTTCGCGCGGCACGACGTAGGCCGTTACCATGGCGAGCAGGGACAGAAAGGGGCCAAAGGGTTTTTCCAGCCTGAGTACCAGCGTATGGTCGCCCTTGATCCGGATCCCTGAGACCGTTGCTGCTTTTCCCGAGATGAAATCACCGGCGCCCTCGATCTTGTCGAGCACCCAGGTGAGCGGCGCTTTTGTTCCCGGCGTGAGCACGCGTTCAAAGGAGTAGCGAAAGTCCTCCGCACTGACCTTTCTTCCGTTGCTGAACAGTACATTTTTTCTGAGATGGAAGGTGTAGGTCCGCTGGTCCTCCGAGAGGCTCCAGGAACGGGCTATATCGGGTATGATCGTGAGGTCCTCGTTAAAGCGGACGAGCCCGTTATAGAGCTTTGCCGCGATGCCGCCGCCCTGGACATCGGTAATGAGCGCCGGATCAAGGGTGGTGGGGTTCGAATTCAGGCGAAGATAGAGATGGTTGGGAAGCCTGCTTTCATCACGAGGGTGACAGCCGGCGTTGCAAACAGTTAGAAGAAGGGCAAGAATGAGCGAAACGAACAGCGGGTGTACGCTCGTTCGCGCGTTCCTATTTTTTCGCGGCGTCAATAAGCGCTTTAAATAGTTTTTTAGTGAAACGGTCATGGTTCATCTTTTCCGGGTGCCACTGCACGGCGATGAGAAAGTTCTTGCCACGGGACTCCAGTGCCTCGACCACACCGTCATGGGCGATCGCAGACAGCTTGAAGTTTCTGCCTGGGTTTTTCACGCTCTGGTGATGGGCGCTCCTGACACGAATGGTACCTGCACCCATGATGCTGAACAGCCGGGTGCCTTCGATGATGTCCGCCGGGTGGAAGACTTTTACCCCGCTTTTCGCGGGTCCGTGCATTTGTGCTTTCGGGACCTGCAGGAGCAGGTCCTGGTAGAGGCTGCCGCCCAGTGCCACGTTGATGAGCTGGGTGCCGTGACAGATAGCGAGCACGGGTTTTTTCGCCCTGGCCGCGGCGGTGAACAGCTGGAGTTCGAAGCGAGTGCGCTCATCGGGAGAAAACGTCATGCGTGCAGCCGGCAGCGGTTTTTCCTTATAGAATCGCGGGTGGATGTCATCGCCGCCGGTAAATACGAAGCCGTCCAGGCGTTTAATGAAGTCGGGTATCGCTGATTCAACCCCGATGATCGGAACAGGAATTCCTCCGGCCTGCAGCACCGCTTTGGCGTAATCCTGATCGAGGATGTTCAGATTCCTCGTAGGCTGGATCTCGAGATTCATGGTGATGCCGATGAGCGGTTTCATGGGCTGACCTCCAAAAAGTGTATTGTAAATACTGAATGTATACCACACTTTTAGAGGAATGTCACTTTAAGTTTTATTTTTCAATGACTTATGTAAAGTTACAGTTAGCTATTACCTATTCTCATATTTTTATACGTTCTGTCAATCGAGCGCTCGTTCGTGGCCACGATGTGGCTCAATTTTTTACTAACATCTCAAGAACGGCTTTTTGTGTATGCAGCCGGTTCTCAGCTTCATCAAACACGACTGACTGCGGTCCGTCGATCACTTCAGCGGTAATCTCTTCTCCCCGGTGCGCCGGAAGGCAGTGCATCACGATGGCGTCAGGAGAAGCCGCCTTCAGCAGCTTCCCATCGATCTGGTAGCCCTGGAACGCTTTGACCCGCTTTACCTGCTCCGCTTCCTGCCCCATGCTTGCCCAGACGTCGGTATAGAGGACGTCGGCTTTCATGACCGCTTGGTAGGGATCGTTCGTTGTTTCAATGCATGATCCGGTCTTCCTGGCCGCAGCCTGTGCCTCAGCGAGGATCAAGGGATTCAGTTCGTATCCCCGCGGGCAGGCGATGGAAAAATGCATGCCGGTCTTGACGCACGCCTCGAGGAGCGAGTTCGCCACATTGTTTCCGTCGCCGATATAGGCAAGCTTGAGCCCTTTGAGACAGCCTTTTTTCTCCTGGATCGTGAAGAGGTCTGCCAGGGCCTGGCAGGGGTGGTGCAGGTCGGTCAGGCCGTTGATCACCGGTATGGAGGCATGGTGGGCCAGCTCTTCGACCATTTCCTGGGCGAACGTGCGGATCATGATAGCGTCAAGATAGCGTGAAAGCACCCGCGCCGTATCAGCTACGGGTTCGCCGCGGCCGAGCTGCAGGTCGTCTGACGACAGGAACAGTGCCTGGCCGCCGAGCTGATACATACCGACCTCGAAGGATACCCGTGTTCTTGTTGACGATTTTTCAAAAATCATGCCCAGCGACCTGTTGGCAAGGGGCTGGTGCACGATACCCTGCTGCTGCATCTGTTTGAGCGTTGCAGAGCGGTCGATAATGGCCTTCACGTCAGCCGGTGTCAGCCTGGATATGGTAAGCAGGTCTTTCGTCATAGGTTCTCCATAATTCACTTCCCGATCGATCCGCCGCAACCGGCTTGAGCGGTCGGGGAGTACCCGGGGCATAAAAGTAAGAGGCGGCTCGTACCGCAGCCGCCTTGAAAATAAAAGAGGAGATACCGCTATCAGCGCTTTGCGAATATCGTTGCCAGGGCATCGATCAGCTGATCGATCTCTTCAGTGGATACGATGAGCGGCGGCATAAAGCGCAGTATGTTGCCCATAGTGCAGTTGATCAGGAACCCTTCCTTGAGGCAGGCGGTAACGAGCTCTTTGCACTCGAAATCGAGTTCCATGCCGATCAGCAGGCCTTTGCCCCGCACATCCTTTACAAAACCGAATTGTTTTTTCAGGTTTTCCAGGCTTTGCAGGAAGTGCTGACCAAGCTGCTCAACGGCCGGAAGCAGGATATTGTCCTCAAGGAGCACGTCGAGCGAAGCTATCGCTGCTGCACAGGCGAGGGGATTGCCGCCGAAGGTCGAGCCGTGCGATCCAGGCGTGAAGGCCTGGGCGGCCTTGTCCGTGGCCAGGAGCGCTCCGATGGCCATGCCCGCGCCGAGCCCTTTGGCGAGCGCTGCAACATCGGGTGCTACGCCCGTGTGCTCATAGGCGAAGAGTTTCCCGGTCCTGCCCATGCCGGTCTGTACTTCATCGAGTATGAGCAGCAGGTTGTGCCGGTCGCAGATATCCCGCAGGGCTTTAAGATATCCCACTGACGGCACATTTACGCCGCCCTCTCCCTGGATCGGTTCGACCAGGACTGCGCAGGTATGCTCGCCCACCGCCCGTTCAACGGCAGCGGCGTCATTATAGGGCGCATACCGGAAGCCGTCGACGAGGGGTCCAAATGATTGGTGAAATTTTTCCTGGGCCGTTGCGCTCAATGCACCCATGGTGCGGCCGTGGAACGATCCGCGCATGGTGATGAGTTCGAAACGATCCAGGTGCAGCACCTCGCGGCTGTAGCGCCGCGCCAGTTTGATGGCCGCCTCAATCGCTTCCGTTCCCGAGTTGCAGAAAAAGGCCTTGTCGCCAAAAGAGTTTTGGACGAGCATTTTGGCGAGGTTGATCTGCGGTTCGTTATGATAGTGGTTCGATACATGCATGAGCCGCTGGGCCTGTTTCTGGAGCGCGACGACGACGCGCGGATGGCAGTGGCCGAGGTTGTTGACGGCCACACCCGATACAAAATCGAGGTACTCTCTGCCATCGGAGTCATAGACTTTCATGCCCCGCCCCTTGACGAGTACGAGCGGTTGCCTGCCGTAGGTGTTCATGAGGTATTTCTGAGAGTCCGCTATGATGTCGCTGGTTATCATGATGGGCAAAAGTATCACAAGAGGGCTTAAAAATCAAATAGAAAATGGGTTGCTGGTGCGGTCCATCCGGTCTCGGGCGTAGCGTCGAACGCAAAAAACCCTTCCCCGCAAACGGGAAGGGTTTTTTTGAAAAGTTCGATGCCGGTATTCAGTATATGCTATCGCCGGGATAGGGACTGCGCTGCCTACCGCAGTTTTTCCTTCGCTGTCCTTGCTGCGCTGCTGGACGGTGCAGTGTCAGCCGCTTTTTGCCAGAACTCTTGCGCTTTTTTCCTGTCATCGATAAGGTCTGCGTAGGCGTTCCCCATTTTGAGATAGATCGAGGCCTGAAATTCCTTGTCCATGGAGTACTTTGCCGCGTCCTCATACCCGTCGATAGCAAGCTTGAGGTCTTTTTTCTTGCTGTACTCCGGTTTCGCTTTCAAAGAGTCCCACATATAAATATCACCCTTGAGCGCATACGCCTCGGGATAATTGCGGTGCACCGACAGCGCCTTGTGGATGTATTTTCCAGCATGCCCAAGCTTGTCGATCGCTTCCATGGCCCGGGCCCGGGAGAGATAGACCTCCGGGGATTTTCTAAATTGTTTTTCCAGAATATCCAGGTTCCGGTCAACTTCCTTATACTTGTTCTTCCAGTCATTATTGCCGCTGATTTTCAATCTCCGCATTTCCTCGATCTGTGCGTTCACGCTGGCCAGCTGCGAGGCGAGGTTGCCGTCCGATGAATACGCCGGTAGATCGCGCTCACGGTCCCTTCTCCTGGTGTCGGACGCTGGCTGCGGCACCAGCTCGACCGTGCTCTTCACCAGCTGCCCGCTGCTGATCGCGTCGGGCGTGCTTTCGAGGAGGATAACACCGTCTGCGGTCTTGTTCTTAACGTCTTTGACCTGGATCGTACCGGTCTCGATGCGTTCGATATCGAGGACCTCGCCGGTCTTCGGGTGTTTTATGATCCTGCCTTCCTGATACACGATGAACTGCATGCCTGGCTTGACACCGGTGCGGCTGCCGAGGTCGATCAGCACTTTATTGCCCTCACGCCGCACGATGTAGCCTTCGAGCGGGAAATCCCTGATGATCTTTTCCGCCATCTGGACGACCAGGTCCTCCAGCTTGATCGCGCTGGTGCTTTTGACATTTTCCGCGGCGATGATGGAACTGGTCTCCACGTCGATGATCCGCGCGTTCGCTTCCACGACTCCCTGGTACTCCATGAGGGACCCGGTGATCACGATCTTCGCGCCGAGCACCCGTCCGAGCTTTGAGGCGCTGCTCTCATCGACAAGGCCCGACACTCCCATTTTCTGTTCCTGAAGCACTTTTTCGAGCAGCCTGCGCTCAATGACATCGAACCGGCCCTCCTTCACCAGCGCCGTGATGAGCCATTCCGCAACGATCTTGCCCATATCAGCGGAGTCGTGCTTGCCGCCCTGCAGCTGAAAGTCGAGGACCGCTATTTTTGTCTTTTTGAACTCCGCAGCCGCAGGCTGTACCAGGATTGCGCTGACCAGCACGAACGAGCACACAATGCAGTACAAAATTCTTTTCATCATTACCATTTCTCCTCTATGTCGAGTGCTTTGAAAACGTTGATGCGAGTCTGGAGCGTGCGCTGTCTGATCGTACTACACGACAGAAGACAAAAGTAGCATAAAGCCCTTTAAAAATCAATAGTAAACTCAAAGTGAAACGCGTGGTCGCGTGCTTGATGCCTGCTTTACGGAAAAACTGAAAGACGACAGAGTGGGAAGTGATTGCGCAAAAAATATTACGTGCTGGCGAATGCGGTGGAAGGTGCTCTGGAAGTAGAACTCAAAAATCCAGCGGGCTCTTCACCTCTTTCCCGGGTTTGGGCGGGAGGCAGTGCAGATAGATCATCGTCGTCCTGATATCGGAATGGCCGAGCAGCGTCTGGATCGTGCGGAGGTCGTAGCCCGCCTGAAGCATGTGCGTGGCGTAACAATGGCGGAGGGTGTGCGACGTGACGCGCTTTGTAAGCCTGGCTTTTCGGACCGCTTCGCTGAAAACTTCCTGCATCCGCGAATCATGCACATGATAAAGAAGCTGTTTTCACGGACGCTGAATTCCGATCCGCACTGCCTTTGCTCTCGAACTGCCGCACTGGCAGCAACGCAGCAGGAGCGCCCTTGGGGACCAACGGCGTCTCGACTTTACTTCCCGGAGTGGAAGCGAAAAACAGGGAAATTGCGTCCGCAGCCTGTTCAACCTGCCGAGTGGTCTGATTCCTGGAACGTAGTTTATCGGCGAACAGCCTGACTTGATCCGAAGGTGAGTCGGAGAGGGGATATTTTGCGCTAAAGTCGAGAAAATAGAGCAGCCACTTCCGGTAATCGGCGAGAAGCATGGGAGGGACCTTCCGCTGTTTCAGCAGGTCGTTAAAGTCGGTGAGAATATTCTGAGGGATAGGTTTCATGGTAGGCAAACCTCGGGAGTCCTGAAAGACAGTATAGTGATTATTTGTTCACCTGACAAGAGAAAAAGTCGCCTCCTGGAGAGCGCCCCTTAAATATGCCCGCGATTCCGGAATTGATCAAATATTTCAAAAAATTCAAAAAATTCAAAAAATTTACCTTGACATGCCTGAGGGAGTAAAATATAATTTTTTCGTTTCCCACATTTATAACTTTTCAAAGATAACTTGCGCTTTTTCCTATTCTCAGTTTACATCCGTCTCCTGAGCACTTGTTTCTTCCTGTTAGGGCATTTGGATTTATTCATTTCTCTTGAGGAATACGATGACTGCGACCATTAAGCTGAGACCCGGACAAAAAGGGACTAAAAAGCTGCTCGCAGAATACGGCGATGCCCTCCTCTGCGTCCGATACCGGTACGACACGCAGAGCCGCACCCGATTCAAGACCGTCGAACTGATCATCGAGAAAAACCCCTGGACTCCACCCCCGCACCAATTCAAAGATGATACTCCTGTGCCTGTGCGTATTGAATTTGGCGATATAGATTTGCGGGAAAAGGCCAAGGCGGCGCATGGAAAATGGGATCCGAAGAAACACGCATGGTATATCCAGTTCGGAAAAATAAAGGGCACCGAATTGGAAAAGTTTATCATATCATAAACCGCCGACAACGCCGAGGTTTATGATACCATAAACATAAAAAGTTTATGATAGCAATAACCGGTTTATTCTATCATAAACTTGTTTATGTTATCATTAACCGGTTTGCTTATAGTCAATAACTGGTTATCTTCCATTAAGGAGAAAAATGGCCAACAAAATAATAATTTTCTTGGTTGCCTGAATTGCCGTACCCTTTTTAACCTTTGCCCAAAAACCTGCCTTATGGGAACAAAAAGTCAACGCGCAAATTGATTTTCAGAAAACTACTGCAGAATTGCTTTTAAAAGAAGCGCCTGATCTTAAAGAAGTCATCATCTTAAATCGTGACCTGCAAATCACCATGTATGAAATGAAAAGAGAGAAATATTTATACCTTATTACTCATTATCCGGGTCGAATAGATCCCGACAAAGACTTGAACTTTGAATGGACCGATGAAAATGAAAACAATCTTACTCAATCAAGTAAAAATTACGCATCCTTGAAAGGGAAAAAAGACGAACTATATTCAAAAAACCAAGGCCATCCCATGTGGCCAGCTTTACGCAAAATGTTTGTACGAGTAAAAAATACTGAAGAATATGAAAAAGCACAAAACACCTTAACGGAAGAACTTCGAAGATAACCTGCGCCTCGACAGCGACGCGCCAAAGGCGGCGCGTCAGGCGCGCGTTATAAGGCATTATGAGCTTAGATAAAGACACAAAGAAGGCTTTAAGCTGGGATGTAGGAGCCAGAAAGCATAACCCATTACCAAAAGGTATTGGGCCTGAATATGCTATGTCATATGTATGCCTCAAATGCAAAACCGCACACAAAAGGCATGTTGAAGGTGCTCCTGCTGATTATCCTTTAATAATGGAGTGTCCTATCTGTAAGGAAAAAATGTATAGAGTTGGCAGGCATTTTAAGCCACCTAAAAAGACTGATTCTTCGCAATGGAAAAAAGTTAAATTTCTCATTGAGAATGGTT
>JANPMZ010000267.1:0-2240 GCA_031427195.1 Nitrospirota bacterium | reverse complement strand
AAAGTGGTCGAGGGCGGAGCTGACAAATCCTACGGCATCCAGGTCGCCCGGCTTGCCGGTCTTCCGCAGAGCGTGATCCAGCGCGCCAGGGGAAGTGCTGGCCAACCTGGAAAAGGCCGAATTCAACGAACTGGGCGAGCCGGTCGCTGCATCGCGCGTCAATGCCGCATACGCTGCCGGTCCGGGGACCGCCGGGCGGGGCTCGAGCAAAGGAATATTCTCCGAAGGGCCGGAGCCGCAACTGGGGTTGTTCGCCAGTGAGGCGGGGCTGCTCTTTAAAGAGCTCCAGGACCTGGACCTCGACACCATGACCCCTCTCGATGCAATGAATACGCTGCATGAGCTTAAGAAGAAAGCGGGCAGGAGCTGACATGGCAGCGATGAGAGAAAAAAACATCTATACAACATTTATCATTTCAACAAGCCTGGTTATCGCGTTGGTCCTGTCAGGGATATTCCTTGATATGACCATACGGACCAGGCAACTGCTGAATGAAGAGAAGATCATTCAGGCGCGGATCGTTTTCAATACCATCGTTCTCGCGAGAAAGTGGAACGCGAATTACGGCGGTGTGTATGTGGAAAAGAAACCGGGCGTGGAATCCAACCCGTATCTTGAGAATCCTGACATCAGGACCGTGGATGGAAGGGCATTTACTTTGAGAAATCCCGCGATCATGACCCGCGAGATATCTGAATATGCCGAGAAAGAGGGGATGTTCAAGTTCCATATCACCAGCCTGAAGCTCATAAACCCTCACAGCAAGCCCGATGAGTTTGAAGAAAAGGCGCTGCAACAATTTGAAACAGGAGCGGTGAAGGAAGTGTCCCGGACAGAGCTGGTCAACAGGAGAAGCTATTTCAGGTATATAGCGCCGCTTTATATCGAGAAGGACTGTTTGCAATGTCATAAACACCAGAACTATGCCCTCGGAGAAGTACGGGGAGGCATCAGTATAAGCTTCGATATCGAGGAACTCCAGAGCAAGATCAGGTACAATACCATTACCATTGTCGTATTCGGCATTGTCACAACCCTGCTCCTGCTGGGGCTGATCTATTTTTTCATGTCACGGTTGATTAGGAAGGTCGAAGAGGCGCGGCAGACGATCGAAAAGCTTGCCATAACCGACCAATTGACAGACGTGTTTAACCGGCGTCATATCATGTCACGTATTGAGGAAGAGTTTGAAAAATTCAAACGGTTGAAAAAGAACGTGAGCTGCATTATGGCGGACATCGATAATTTCAAGGCCATCAACGATTCTTACGGTCACTTGGTAGGCGATCAGGTCCTGAAGGAGATTTCCCATCGCATCCGGAATACCGTCCGTGCCTACGACATCCTTGGCCGTTACGGGGGGGAGGAATTTCTCATCATCATGCCGGACACCAGCCTGCAAGATGCCAGGGGCCTTGCCGAGAGGATCCGTACTCGTGTCAAGGAAGAGACGGTCTACAATGCCACCGTTACCCTGAGCCTCGGGGTCGTGTGTGTCCAGGAGGGCGATCGGTCGGTGGACGATATCATCAGAAGGGCGGACCAAAATTTATACAGGGCAAAAAAGGGCGGCAAAGACCGGGTCGTCTCATAGGGCATCTTAAAAAAGCGGCTGGGAAATATGGGGGTCACTTCTTTGATCTTGACAAGGATGACAAGGATAACGAAGTGACCCTATGCGCTTGGTCCTGTTCGGCAGCAGCCGGGTAGGTCGGGTAGAACGTTTTTCGTTAAACCCGAAGTCTATATGCTGGAAGAATCGAAGAGATAAAGAAGACCATCGGAAAATGTCGGGTTTCGCTTCGCTCTACCCGACCTACTTGCTGCCGACCGGGAAGCTTCGCAAACCTTGATGGAGTTCATCCCGGTTTCTTCCCATATTTTGAATTGCGCGAGTCGGTAGGTTGGACAAAACGCCTCACCTTGCCCAATGGAATTAAAAAGATGTTGGGCTGTGATGCGTAGCCCAACCTACAAACTCTCGTTCCCATGCTCCGCGTGGGAACGCATTTCATGACGTTCTGCGTCCACTTCTCCAGTCGACGCTGGAGCGTCTCGCACGTGTGCTCCCACGCGGAGCGTGGGAGCAAGTACGCGGTGCTTACCGAGCCCTGTAACTGAAGGGTTACACCTGCGGCGCAATTTTTGTTGACACCCTGCCCCGGTTTCTGGTAGTATCGTGCCACATTTAACTGTTCGAAAGGAGTTGTATCTCAATGCAGGTAATTTTAAGGGAAGA
>JANPMZ010000266.1:0-7435 GCA_031427195.1 Nitrospirota bacterium | reverse complement strand
GCCTGTCTATCACGATGTGCCTGTCGAACCTTCCCGGTCGCAAAAGAGCGGGGTCCAAAACGTCAGGCCTGTTGGTCGCGGCCATAACGATCACTTTTTCATGGGCATTAAATCCGTCCAGTTCACTCAAAAGCTGGTTCAGCGTCTGCTCCCGTTCATCATTTCCGCCTCCAAGCCCCGCGCCGCGGGTGCGGCCTACCGCATCGATCTCATCGATAAAAATAATGCTCGGCTGGGCATCCTTGGCTTTTTTGAACATGTCCCTGACGCGCGAGGCGCCGACGCCCACGAACATTTCTATGAACTCTGAAGCGCTGATGCTGTAAAAGGGCACTGCGGCCTCGCCTGCTGTCGCCCGGGCAAAGAGGGTCTTGCCCGTTCCCGGAGGGCCGATCAGAAGCACCCCTTTCGGGACCTTTGCCCCGATCTTCTCGAACCGTGAAGGGTCTTTCAGAAACTCAATGGTCTCCCTCAGCTCCATCTTCACATTGTCCATACCGGCTACGTCTTTAAAGGTCACACTCGGTTTTTTCGTATCATACAGTTTGGCCTTGCTTGCTCCGAACGTGAAGAGACCTCCCGGCCCGCCCTGGATCTGCTGGTTCCGCCTCATGATCATGACCCAGACACCGATGATCAGCACCCAGGGCAGGACCCCGATCAAAAGTTGCAAGAACAGTCCCTGTTCAGCAGGCTCGATGCTGATGATCACGTTCTTTTCCTTCAGCAGGGTCAGAAGTCCTTCCCCCTGGAAGGTCGGCAGGAGGGTCGTGAAGTATTTTATTGGCGCGGGTTTATTTTCTCCCGCCAGGAGGACACTCGCCTCTTTCTCGAGCTCCCCGGTTACCCGTTCTTTTTTCAGGGAAACGGACTTGATATTGCCGGCGTTCAGTTGCTCGATGAACTCGCTGTAATTTATCGTACGAAAGACGGGTGCGTTGACGCTGAATAAAGCTGTCCACATATAGATGAATACTGAAATGATTAAAAATGTCGCAAGGTACCTCCAATAGAGCTTGGGGACTCCGCCGGGGTTGTCGTTCTTGTCTTCAGTCATGCTTTATTCCTTTCCTGACGCATTTAAAAAAGTCACCCTTAAGAGGTGTACCGTGTCCTCATTTAACATAGACGGCCTGTGTCATTTATCCGCTCGTTTCTTTCGGAAAAAGCCGTACAATAAACATCATCAGGACCACGGTGACTAATCCGAGAACAGCGTACAGCCCCCAGCTTTTGTCGTCGAATAATGCCAGAATTCTGTGTTTTATCCCTGAAGATTGAAACGGTTCAATATCCCCCATGCTTGCAGGTTTAGGAACCACGGCAACCAGATGAGCCTGCACAAGAGCCAGGTCGTATTTCGCCTCCGGGAGCTCCGGGTTCCCTCCATACAGCGTATATTCGCCGGGTCTAAGGATCAAAAAGAGGATTGTCGGCGCATGATAGGTTGCTTTTATTTTTTTTATATCGATCGGACGATTGTCGCCGTGATCCATCGCTATCCGCATCTCGGCAACGTCATGGGGAAGGTCCGCAAGACCCACCCGTAAAATCGAAGGAGCGTCAGCCACATTCTGCCAACGAAGGGTTTTCCAGAGCTGCCATCCGGAGCGGCCCGGTTTTGGTATTTCAAGCATCACCTGCCGGTCAAAGATGGCATGAGATTCCACGGTCATTTCCAACAAGCGCCCGGATTGATCGGGCAAAGTGATGTTCCAGGAGGACCGGTTTTTCCCCTGGTCATAGCCGGTTGCCGCATCAAGGCCGATTTCTTTCTCCTCGCTGGGGCCGTGGAAATAGGGCACTTGGATATTGTCCTTCACTATCCTGACGTTCCCGGAATTCGGCGAGAGGCTTGATTCCCGATTCAATACCAGACGGTAGTAGCCCGATTCGGGAACAATCATCCTGGCAATCCAGCGATAGCCTTTTTCATTGAACGGACCGCCGGCGATTCCGTACTTTTCGGCAAGTCGTTCGGGGAACCATTGCTTATTTTCTATCACCAATGAAAACGCAACGATGTTGTTTATCTTCCGCTCAGCATCTCCCGGTGTATCTTTTATGAATGCTTTGTTTCCATTGCCGGTTTGGGCCAGGTACGTCCCGGCTTTGTCCGCATAGAACGTCATGCGCGGCAAATTGACCAGGATCTTCATTGCGGTGATGCGGCCCACATACCTGCCCGCGGGATCAAGTTTCAGAATGAGCGAACGACCCGGCCAGGAGCGATTGACCGGGAGCTCCAGGTTTAACGCTGTCTTACCTACCATTGCAATTGTTCCGGATGAAAGCTGTTGAAACTGGAGTTTGCCGTTTTGTACGACCTCCTGTCCCAATTCCCACGTACCCTGAAACTGAGCTTCCGTCGCGAGCATAACCGTTCTTATCCAAAGCCCTGAACCGGGAAGAAGCGAGGAAACCGTTCTTTTTCCTTCCAGCTCATTGTCGGAGAAAACAAGCGCCACGGTCTTTTCAACGTAGTCTTTTGCAGTGCTCTTGCCGGAAAGCGTCACTGATTTTACCGGGAGCGGAGTTTCCTTAAACTCTGTATCATACCCTTTGAAGCTCAGCCGGAGCTTTTCATACACGGCCGGCTTGATCTCGATCTCGGTTACCGCACGATTTTCAGCTTGATACAGTGCCGCATTATCAGCCACGATATGCCAGCCATGGGAATCCTTTCCCTCGATCGTGACTTTGCCCATTGTTTGCGGCGCTGCAAAATCGATCCTGATCTTTTCTATTTGAAGGTCTTTTGGGGAAGCTGCCTCCCATATGAGGGAATGCTTCTTGTCCAGACGGATCTGCGCGGATTTAAGGACCTCGTTTCGGGGACTGTTGTCCTCTTTCCAATAGAGTTCAAAAGAACGAGGATTTCCATCCGGCCCCACAAGAGACAGATCCACCTGCGAGGCCGATGTTGCCGCATCAGCGCCGAAAAACAATCCAACGGGCAGGACCGCTTCCATAAAACCCGGTCCGGGGATCGCAGCGGACGCCCGAAAATGCCATTGCTCTTCCGCGCAGGTCAACGCGGGCATGGCAAACATCGCAAGAGTGATGATCAATAAGATACCGGACGTCTTTTGCCGTTTCATGTGGGCCACCTTTCCCCTCCGCGACAGGTTTACGAGCCTGTTATTTTTCCCGTTCTTTATTTGTTGCCAGCAACCGCTGATACAGGAACGAGACCAGGATCAGCACTGCTGCGAGTCCCACGAACGAAGCCACCCGGTATAACTGCCCAAGCTTCCAGAGATCCATGAAGAATATCTTCAGGCTCGTGACAACGATAAAGGCAAGCGCAGCCCAACGCACTTTGTTATTGTTCCAGGTGATGCCCACGACCAGGAGCCCGATGCTGTACAGCAGCCATCCCAGGCTATACGCCAGCTGATGAGCCAGGCTATCGTGCGTAAGAAGGCTGAACGTTCCTCCCCCGATCGAGAATACGCTCGAGATCTCTATATTGAGCACACAAAAGGTCACCACCGCCAGCAGGACACCCCAGAATGCGCGAGGCGCGGGACGCTCGAAGGGCCAATGGTGCTTTGGCCTGTCCAGCGTGAGGCAGACGAGCACGACCAGCGCGCACCCGTACACGAGCGTGGGGGAATTAAGCATCGGTGTCATTGCCCCAAAGGCGTCGCTATGGTTAAACGGAAACACGAGCGCCTTGATCAATCCCGATACAACGAGAACCACTCCGGCCGTTCTAAACGGCTTGTCCAGTCCCCGGGGCCAGAACAAAAGTCCAAGGCCGTAGGCCAGCCAGCCCACTGCCGAGCCCACGGCCATGGACGGCGTATGCCGGACAAAGAGATGAAACGGCAGTCCCGGCTGCACGAACGTGCTCATCTCCACCTTGACCGCCATGAAACCCGTGATCAGGAACAAGGTCAACAGTAAATTGTATAACTGGTGTGAGACCCCTTCCCGCACCTCCTGACGTATCAGGACGATCAAAATGGCAAGCACAAACAGATACGCCGGCAAACCGAGGTTCCAGAGCGGCGGCATGTTCGGCACAAAATCCGGGAACAGCGTGGGCATCAGAAGCATGCTTGCTGCTCCCGTGCAGACCAGGACCATTCCCGCATTGCGCATGACCATGGTGATGGACTTCGATGACCAGAGAACAGCACCATAGGTCAGCCAGATAAGGCCGTAGCAGATCGCCTGCAATACGTCGGACCCGGGAAGGATGCGGAAAACGGTTTGCTGCTCAGCGAACACATCGGCAATTGCCAGGTTGACCAGAAAAAACCCCGTACCCACAGCCAGCCAGCGGAAATATTCCGGGAGGTCGGTGCTTCCCAGTTTCCGCTGAGGATAGTTGCCGAGCGAAATAGCCGCGCCGAGAGCAATCACTGCCGCGGCCACGGACAAGACCGCGCTGTTCAGGATGCTGAGCTCGCCGGGCGCTTTCATGTGCGGAAGAGCGAAAAATAAAAGTATTAACCCGAGCGGCGCCAGGCCTGCGCTTACCCAGCGCAAGCCTTCATGCCCCACCCGTCTGTTCAACCAGAGCAGCAATGCCGCCTCAAAAACAAAGACCAGACCCAGCCAGCCCTGATCGAGCAGCATGACCGGGATGGCTGATACATACAATAGCAGAACACCGCCATGAAACGCGAGGATGGCCTTTCTCTCGGGCAACCCCTTCAGCCGGGATTGGAGAACCGCTACAAATGGCAATTTGACGAACGCCAGGATCAAGGGCGCCCATCCGCTCATCGCACGCGGCCAGAGATGGTCGGCGGCCCAGATAACGAACAGTCCCTGGACCACTTCATACAACGCCCAGCTCATCCAGACGCGGGGCCATTTTTCAAAAGATTTGAAAAAGAGAAAAGGCGAAATGATCGCAACGCTGAATAAAGCTCCGGACCACATGAGCGCGGTAAAGAACAGGTCCGTTTCCAGGCCCGGCCTGAATATCCATACGCCCTGGGCAAACAGCGATGAGAGAAGAACTGCGACGCACAGATTTTGAAACATGAACCGCCGGGACAGAAACAGGCTTACGCTCAGGAAACAGATCAGGGTGAACATGCCGGGATTTGGGTGCAGCGGTCGCTGCAGCCAAAAGGTGATGGCCAGCAGAATGGATACGCCTGCGGCCGGAAATACCGATACCCATTCAGCCGTCATCCCGCTGAGCTTCGATAGCATGCCCGGCTCTGCCTTGGTGACAAGACTGTTTCGCCACTCAGGCAGTTTTTTGAGAGCATAGACGATGGCGAGGCTGGACAGTATTCCCGCGAATAAGAGAAAGCCGTAAAAACCGAGCCCGCCGAGGTCGGGCGGCATTCTGATGATCCACGATATTCCGCTGATGACAAGGAACAGAACGAGCAGTGATGCCTGCAACACAGCGCCGAATATCAGGCTGATCAGGAGGCCCATCAATTCCAGGACCAGGATCAGGGGCCAGAACCAGAAGGAAATGTCGGGGTTCTTCAAAACGATGGCAAGCGCCATCAAACCCAAGGCAACGGGAAAGATCCGGAACCAGCGCAGGTTAAGGTGGTCCAGGCCGTACTTGCGTATAAGAACAACCGGCCCCAGACCGCCGACGATCCCGTAGGCAAGCATGACGACAAAACTCCAGGACAGGCTCCGGGGATCGAAGCGCATCCAGGCCCACAAGAAGGCAACTGCGAAGGTTATGGCCCCATAGGGTATGACGCGGCTGAACCATCGCTGGTCGCGGAAAGCAAGAGTCACCGCGCCTGCCATGCCAGCGGTCACGATCAGAAGCGAAGCGACGCCGCTCTCGCGGAGCAACAGGATCGCCGCGATCGGGACCGACGCATACAATGCGTTGCCGGCCCAGGACAACAGTTGGCTTTCTGCTGAGAATTCTTTTCTTGCATCAAGAAAAACGCTGAACATCGCCATATTGGCGATCCAAACGCAAACAACCTCGATACTGGTTGGGTGGATGCGCCCCGCGAAAGCGCCCAGGGAAAGCGTGCAGAGTGTCCCGACTGTTGCGAGCAGCAGCAGGCCACCGGAGTTCAGCCTTTTTACCACCTGGTAAAGACCCACGTTCACTACTGCCAGGTAGAGAAAAAGCATGGTCAAGCTGCCCTGCCCGGTGCTGACCAGAATGGGGGTGGAATATGCGCCGATTGCGCCGAGCACGGAAATGGGAATGCCGCGGAAATAGACAGCCAGCACAAAGGCCGCGGCCGACACAACCGTGAGAAGTCCGAACCCCACGGGTTTTGAAAGGTACTCGTAATACAGCGTGGCTGCAAATACAACGCTGTAGAGCACGCCGATCCCCCCCGCCCCCAGGGTATGGCGTAAAACATTATACTTCACACGGTCAAAACGATTTGAAGCAATGATGAGCAGAAGACCGATAAACGCGCTGATTGCCAGACGCAAAGCGGGCGGGATCAGGTTCCTGTCGATCGAATACTTGACAAAAAATCCCGCGCCGATAAAAAGGGCGATCCCTCCCAATCCCGCAAAGAGTTTAACGCCGGTAAAAAGCTCCCAATCCACATTTGCCTTGAATTCTTCCCAACGCTGCATCAAACCCGGACCTGATGCGGTCCTTGGCTCGACCGGGGAAGAGGCTTTGTCCGGCTTCGCCTCCGCGTCTTCAGATACGGATCGAGCGAACGACGCCTGCGGCTCAAAAAGGCGCACAGATTTCGGCGCTATCGGTCCATCCGCGGGTTTGTCAGGCGTTTGTTTGTGCATCGATTCAGCTACCTGAGCAGGGATTGCTGACGATACCGCTCTCTTGGGTTCCTGATCGTGCCTTTCTTCTCTCTTTTCAACAGCCGGTTGCGGACCGATTTTACTTGACGATCGAATGAGCGTTCTTAGATTCAGGAGATCCGTCTTGAGCTCCGCGATTGTTTCTTCATAATCCTGCCTGAGCCTGTATATCTTGAAAGAGATAACAGCCGTGATGATGATCAAGACAAACACCCAAAAGCCCATGGAAGCCTCCTTTGAACGTAACTAACTATTCAGCACAGCTAAACCCAGAAAGGCGTAACACCAGTGAAAAACCCTTTTATCCGCAGACTTCGCAGCTGGACGCAGATTTAAAATATATAATTCAGACGTGTTTTAATCGGTGAAATCGAGCGACTGAACAACTATATGCACTATTATGCGCCGAATGCGATGCCTGGTACGGTGTGACTTTTTACAAGGACATCAATATATTGTTTTTACAAAGTATTATTTGTATAAGAGTGATGAAAGGCAAAAAATGAAACAATTGTTTTGTCAAATGCAGGCTATGCGAGAATACCGCCAGTTCGTCTCCTGGGGGATCAACAAGGAGACCATCTGGACAGAGGTCAAGGGTCAGATTCTCCCTGGGTGATGACGAATTTATCGACAGCCACGCGGACCATCTCAGCAAACGTCACCAGATTCCCGAGATCCCCAAAAGCCG
>JANPMZ010000265.1:0-4416 GCA_031427195.1 Nitrospirota bacterium | reverse complement strand
GCCGAAATCGGCATGGCCGGGCGTGTCCACGATGTTGATCTTGATGTCGCCGTACTGCACGGAGGTGTTCTTGGCCATGATCGTGATCCCGCGCTCGCGCTCGAGGTCGTTGCTGTCCATGACGCGTTCCATGACGCGCTCGTTGTCGCGGAAGGTGCCGCTCTGGCGCAGGAGGGTGTCCACGAGGGTGGTCTTGCCGTGATCCACGTGGGCGATGATGGCGATGTTTCTGAGGTCTGTTCTTTTGATCATTCTGTTTTGTCCTTTTTTACCACGAAGTGCAGGTCGCGCAGGAAGAAGTTCTTGGTGACGTGAGGGTTCCGTGGAACGATATGGATTCTGTATGAAGCTGAGCATAATACCTCGTGAGGGTACGATTTGTCAATTGAATAATGGAGCTTTCCGAACTTTGATAGGGTTGTTCGACAGAACACGAATGAGGCTAACAATTGCCGGATACGGGGCCGAAAGAAGGATAAGCAGAGAGCGTTGCCCCTGCGTTCAGAAATACACGCTTACTCCTCCTCAAGCTTTCCAAAGGCCTTCAGGACCACTTCGGACAGCGCCGGATGGATGTGCATGCCTTTGGCCACCGACCAAAGATTGCCGTCAGCTGCCATGGCGTTCACCACCTCCTGGATAAGGATCGAGGCCTGCGGCCCGATAATGTGAAAGCCCAGTATCTTGCCGCTCTTCCGAAGCACCACTGCTTTGGCAAACCCTTCCCGCTCCATCATGGCCTCGCCGCGCGCCACATCGGTATACAGGGCCTTGCCCACCAGCAGTTCCTTTTTGCCCATGAGCTTGATCGCCTGTTCTTCCGTAAGCCCCACCGAGGCAATCTCGGGAAAGGAGAACACGGCATGGGGCACCGTGAGATAGTTGATGCGGGACTTTTTCCCGTGAATGGCATTGTGCCAGGCAAGCTCCGCCTCCTCGTTCGCTGCATGACGGAACATCTTTTTGCCGATGGCGTCGCCGAAGGACCAGATATTGGTTTTCGTGGTCTCGAAATGGTCGTCCACAACGATATAGCCGCGCTCGTTCGTCTTTACCCCCGTCTTCTCCACCTGCAGCAGGTCGGCATTCGATCTTCTTCCGGCTGCTACCAGGAGCGTTTGGGCCGCAAGCTCCATGGTTGTGCCGCCCCGTTTGCGGGCAATGACGGTGATGGCGCCGTCGCTTCTGCGCATTTCCACTGCTTCAGTATTCGTATGGATCGTCATGCGGCGGGCGAGGGATGTTTGCAGGAGCTCCGCTATCTCGGGTTCTTCATCCGGCACGAGGTGCTGGTTCCGCTGGATGATTGTCACTTTCGTCCCGACTGCTTCGAAGAAATGGGCGAACTCGACCGCAATATATCCGCCGCCGATGATGATCATGCTCTCCGGGAGCGTGGTGAGCTGGAGCGCGCTTTCGTTCGTCAGGTACGGAACGTCTTCGATGCCCTTTATGGGAGGGATGAACGGTCGGGCGCCGGAAGCGATGAAAATAGTTTTGCCCTTGATCGTCTGACCGGTAACTTCGAGCGTATAGTCGCTGGTAAAGCGTGCTTCGCCAAAGTAAAAATCGAAGTCCGTGGCCTTTTCGAGTGCTTGCCGGATGTGGTCGTGGCTTTCTTTCACCGTACTGCGCATACGGTCCATGATGGCCTTGAAATCGATTTCCTTGATCTCAGCCGTGATGCCGAGCTTCTTTGCTTCGCGGATCTCCATGATGCGGTCGGCAGGGTAGACGATCAGCTTGGTCGGGATGCAGCCCACGTTCAGGCAGGTCCCGCCAACAGGCCCTTTGTCCACGAGCGCCACGGTTTTATTGTGCTCCAAGGCGTCATTTACCAGGCTCGCTCCGGCCCCGGATCCAATGATGATCACATCGTATTCTTTCATGGCTCACCTCTTTTTGTATTGTAGCATGATTCGGGAGAGAGTCAACGCACGTGATGGGATGTGCGACAAAATTGCACCGTCCAGGCGGGCGGCAGGCCTGTTTATTTATTTTGCAATAAGACCGATGTCTGATACACTCTGTCTGTCTTTCAATGGATAAAACTCATGCCTGATGAAATAAAAAAATATACACAGAAACTTCTTCGCGACCGGACTGCGGCGCCGGAGAGCATCCATTTCTACCGTCTCGATGATGTGGTGACCACGAACCGGGAGGATGAGTGGCTGCCGGTGTTTACCGAGGTTTTTAACGGCCTGAACATCACTGCGCTGCTGTTTGCGAAGCTTACGCTGCCCTTTGCCGACCTGCTGGTGGAGCGGGCCGACCCGAAGGTGGACCGGCTTGTGCCGAACGATAGTGAGACCCGGGTCTTCCTGCACGACATCCCGTTCATCCGATATCGCCAGTGGGAAGGGAAGCCGAAAGCGGAACTTGCCAATATGATCGTCCGCTGCCTCAGGGAGCGGAAGGCAATGATCATTCAGGGACTGGGCGTTGTTTCTACGGGTGGAGTGACCGTGGAGCAGGCGTTCATCGGATTTTCGACCATTTTCCATACAACCTTCGTTAAGTATCTGCTCGATCTGCTGGTTGAGGGATTCAGGCTGCCTGATGAGCAGGTCCGGTTTGAAGAGTTCAAAAAAGTCTGGGGCAGGTCGCCGGACCTGAGCGACCTTATGTTTGCCAAGGGACCGATTGAGGGCATTGCGGATTGCCCCCGTGAGGAGCCGAGGACAGGCGGATTGCGGATTGCGGATTGCGAACCAGGAAACGTTGGTCAACAAAATATTATTCATGAAATCTGCCGGGTCGGCAGATATACCGTAGAAAAAGGATATGTTGATTCCTTCTTTGGCAACATCAGCTACTTTGACGGGAAAACGATTTTTATCAGCCAGACCACGTCCTCGCTTGACGAGCTTGAAGGTCACATCGATCCGGTGCCGCTGGACAACTCATCCACTGTCGGGCTGTCAGCTTCGTCGGAGCTGCCTGCGCATCGCGGCGTATACCTGGCATCGAACTATCATGCCATCCTTCACGGCCACCCGAGGTTCAGCATCGTCATGTCCATGTTCTGCGAAGAGGAAAACTGCGGCATCGACGACTGTAACCGGTTCTGCAATCGCAAGCGGTCCGTCTGCGGCGTGCCGATAGTGGCAGGGGAGACCGGCGCAGGCGGACTGGCAACGTCCGTCCCGGTAGCGCTCAAGGAATCCGGCGTCTGCATCGCTTTTGGTCATGGGATATTTGCCGCCGGGGAAAAGGATTTTGAGACCGCTTTTATGCGGATGGCGGAAGTGGAGAACCAATGCAGGGAAACCTATTTCGAGTTGATGGAGCAGAAAAGATAGTTCAGCCAGACAGGAGCATTTGGACACGGAAGCTCGGATGTCGAATGAAAACCCTTCACCCTATCCTCTCCCTCGGGGGAGAGGATAAAGCAGTTAAACCAGCTTGAGACGCGACACTTATTGTGTATCTCGTTCTGTTTCGATCGCCTACTTGAACAGCGTTACAATCCCGTCATCCAAATCATATTTGGCGGCCACAATTTTGACCTTGTTCTCCTCCACCAGAGGCCTAATGATCCCGGATTTTTGTGTCAGGCTTGTGGAGCTTGTTTTTGCATTCGTGTCGATCACGCATTCGACAAACTCGTTCTTTTTTGTTAACGAAAGGGTCAAACTGAGACGGTCAGTTCCAGGCGGGCGCTGTCGAGGAACAGGAGAAGACCTTCGACTTTGTGAATACGGAACAGCTCTTTGACCGCCTCGCAATAGACCTGTATCTGGGGACGATAGTGGTCCTTCCAGGCAGCGGCCTCCGCTTCATCCTGCACAGCGATGGCCTTATAATCGATCACATACCCGGTGTCTCCCTGAATGACCACCCGGTCCATGATTCCGCTGATGAGCGTTTGCCCGCGGCGGCAGAGGAAGGGCAGTTCGGAATAGGAGGCGGCGCGCTGCTCAAAGATCCATGCAAAAGCCGGTGTACGCAGCACTTTCTTCAGGAGCGCATCTGCGTTCAGGGCGAAGGCAGCCCGCGCCTCAGGGCTGAGGGCATGCATCTCGGGGTATTCGTCAATGATGCGTTCCAGATCGCAGGCGCCTGTCTTTGTATGCTCTTCGAGACAGCGGTGCAGGATGCTTCCGCGCGTCAGCGGAGATATGGCCTTCCCGCTTTTTTCTATGAGGAGTTCAACAGGAGCTTCCCGGTCCGGTGAAATGAAGTCCGTGGCTGTTTTCCATTCGAGCAAGGTTGAAGAAGGAACAGGCGCTATGTTTTCCAGGATCATTTGCGCATCGACTATTGTGCGCGTAGTTTCTGCCTTCTGCTCCTTCTGAAAATCTCCGACCGGGCGAACAGGGAGCAGCTCTGCCTGCCATTCAGGATGGGAGGAAGCCGTTACACCAGGACCGTTCTCGTGGCTCTGGTCCGTACTCACGGGGATGGCCTGAT
>JANPMZ010000264.1:0-13518 GCA_031427195.1 Nitrospirota bacterium | reverse complement strand
CTGGTCAACACCATCTCGCCTCGCTCCTTCAATGTCATCGTCGCCAATCCTCCCTATATGAAAGCGGGCGCCGGCAGAACAAGCCCCTTTCCCGATCGCCACCTTGCGCGCCATGGCCAGACCGTGCCGATCACCGCATGGCTCGACCTTAAAGATCTGTTAAAGGATAAGGGCAGATTCTTCCTCGTTTTTTCTGCAAACCGTGCAGCGGAACTCCTCGCGCTCTTACGCATGCGCGAACTGGAGCCGAAGCACATCAGGTTCGTTCACCCTTACGCGAATAAACCAGCTTCGTTGGTTCTGGTCGAAGCAATGCGGTCAGCAGGCATTGGACTTGAGGTGTTGCCGCCGCTCATCGTTCATGAACAGGGTGGAGGATATACGAAGGAAGTGAGGGAGATTTATGGAACGAATATATGCTAAGATTTATTAAAAATAGAGCTGCAATGACAATCAAAAACCTACTCATTTTCTTTTTTCCTTCTTGTTATTCCTCAACGACACTAATCACTCGACAACTCTTTAGTTTTTTTCCCGCTACAATGTCTGAGTGGACCCTATTTCGGGAGACATAATAGCACAGTTGCGGCTTGCTTGCGTAATCTTTTGAATGTCATTCACTCACCTGTACACGATTGGGGTCGTTGATGCAATTAGTGCATTGAGCCTTCACTTGCCATCCCCGAAATTTGACTTTGAATCAAGCTCGCGCAGGATTTCGCACGCCCATGGATTGATGTCGCCGTACTGCTTGACCAGCTTTCCTTCGCTCATACGGAATAAAAGTCGTGCCGGCGCGTTGTCGACCGAGTTATCGTAAATATAGGCACGGTCGGATATGCGGGCAGTCACCGAGCAGTTCGCCAACGATCGGGTATAGCGGGCGATGATTTTGCTTATGGGAACGTCGTGCCCTCCTTCCATGACGCGCAACGCCACGCGCTTGGCGTTGATGGAAGGATTGTCCGTGCCGATGAAGAACAGACGAACGAAAAAACCTGCCTGCTTCGCTTTTTGAATGAACGCGATTTTGTCCGGCATCGACAACACGGTCTCGAAGGCCAGGCTGCGACCCTCCCGCACACATGCTTCACGAACTTCTGCGGCTCGGGCGGCTGCCTTCTTAATCGCTTCCGGCGCATTCCAATCGCCGAATTCGTCGCGGGCGATGTAGTCGGGGTTCACGTATTCACAGCCGTCCATCCACTCATGGCGAAGCAGTTGCTCGGTAATCGAGGTCTTGCCGGCGCCGTTCGGGCCGGCAACGACAATCAGGCGCGGCTTGAGGAGCTCGCTCACGCTTTAGCTCCGGAATGATTGACGGCGATAATTTCTTCGCGCAGCCGCCGCATCAGCTCCTGGCGCGCCAGGTCGGCCCGCCGGTTTGCTTCGGTCGCCACGAGATTCATTAAGGTTCCCAACTGTTCGTCCGTTGGTTCGTGCTGAATGTCGTTCAGATCAAAATGATCTCTTTGCATGGTGTAATCCTCCCCATGAATCTGTTCACGCCTTCATTGAACCGCAACACAGACCCCTCACTGGGGCCGGTTTTCATAGATGTTCCTTTTATGAACTTGCAATAATATGGCATGATTCACCGTCTTTAGCAATCGCTTTTAATGCGCTTGAACCGGCAAAATTGTTTCCGGATGTCGAATCTCATCATGACTCACGACGTCCTTTTTTTCTGCTGAAAATCCTTTTCAATGAGCCTGCGGAGAGCATCGCGCGTTTCTTCATCCTCCAGGTCCTTCACATACCCGTCGATCTGCTGCATGGTTTCGGCATCCAGCTTCACCGGAGCAGGCCGGTACGCAGGCTCTTTCTTCTGCGGCAGCTCAATTTCGCCCAGCTTCAGGGTGATATCCTTGATGACGTCCCTGCCGAGCATCTGGTTCACTTTTTCGATGAGCTGCGGCTTCATAAGCGAAAGTTGCTGCATCCAGGCGGGGCTGTCTACGACCAGCGAGAGCTTCGTGCCGCGCACCGCGAGCGGCCGCGCATGGAGGGCAATAGCCGCGCCCACGGCCTTGTCCCATTTGCCGAATACGCGGTACTCGTTCAGTTTGCTGCCAAAACCGTAGGATTTGAGCAGTCCGTCGAGGGAAGAGGATAATCGTGCGATCTTGCGTGCCATGAACGCATAATAGCACACCAAGAGTCCTTTTGACAACAGCGGGCAAGACGGATATAATAATAAAATCCTGACTACGCGTGCAGATATGCAAAGGAGCAGCTATGCCGGAATTACGAAAAGACCCGATCACGGGACGATGGGTGATCATTTCATCGGAACGGGGAAAACGTCCTGTGGAATTCCAGGACCAGCGCACCAAAAAACAGGGAGGGTTCTGCCCCTTTTGCGGCGGCAATGAGCGCACCACGCCGAACGAGACGCTTGCCTACCGCGCCAGCGGCCAGGCCAACGGGCCCGATTGGCGGCTTCGGGTCGTGCCGAATAAGTTTCCGGCGCTCCAGATCGAGGGGGGGCTGAACAAGCTGGGTGACGGCATTTTTGACAAGATGAACGGCATCGGCGCCCACGAAGTGATCATCGAAAGCCCGGACCACAATGCAACGCTGGCCTCGCTGCCGCAGAAGGCCATGGAAGAGGTCCTCTGGGCCTACCGCGACCGCATGGAGGACCTGAAAAAGGACACCCGGTTCCAGTACACGCTGATCTTCAAGAACGAGGGGCTGGCGGCCGGCGCCACGCTTGAGCACACCCATTCGCAGCTCATCGCGCTGCCCATCGTCCCGATCCAGGTGCAGGAGGAAATCGACGGATGCAAACGGCATTATGACCTCAAGGAGCGCTGCATCTTCTGCGATATCATCAGGCAGGAGATACAGTCCGGCGTGCGCGTGGTGCTCGAGTCGGAGCGCTTTATCGCGCTTGCGCCCTATGCGCCGCGGTTCCCCTTCGAGACCTGGATCATGCCCAAACAGCACCTCTCGTGCTATTCCTCCTCCACGAACGAAGATTTCAGCGACCTGGCGGCGCTCCTGCAGAATATGCTGCGGCGCATCGACCGGGCCTTGTCCTTTCCGCCCTACAATTACATCATCCACACCTCCCCGTTCAAGGAAGAGATCAACGACTACTACCACTGGCACCTCGAGCTCATGCCGAAGCTCAGAAACGTGGCGGGTTTCGAATGGGGCTCGGGCTTCTACATCAATCCCACCCCTCCCGAGGAAGCGGCGAAGTTCCTGCGGGAAATCAAACTGTGAAAATTCTGTTTGCGGCCTCCGAGGCAACGCCCTTTGCCAAGACCGGCGGCCTCGCGGACGTCGCCGGAAGCCTCCCCCCAGCCCTGGCAGCGCTGGGGCACGATGTGCGGGTCGTTATCCCGCGTTACCGATGCGTTGACCGGGAGCGGTTCAAGCTGCGCTCCCTGGCCAGCTTCTCTGTGCCGGTCGGGGCAGGGAAGGAGCGGTGTGAGATCCTCACGGGCAGGATGAACGCCGGTGTTAAAACATACTTCGTGGAAAAGGACCGTTACTTCGACCGTCCGGAGCTTTACGGTACCGCGCAGAGCGACTATGCGGACAATGCCGAGCGGTTCCTCTTTTTCTCCCGGGCGGCACTGGAGCTTTGCAGCGCCCTGGATTTCTCGCCGGACATCGTCCACGCTAACGATTGGCAAACCGGCTTTATGCCGCTCTATCTGGATCGTCTCTACAGGGGCGATGCGCGGTTCAAGCGTACGCGCTCGGTCTTTACGGTGCATAACCTGGGCTATCAGGGGATGTTCTGGCACTGGGACATGGGGCTTACCGGCCTTGGCTGGAAAGAGTTCACGCCGGAGAGCGTCGAGTTCCACGGAAAGGTCAATTTTATGAAGGCCGGCCTTGTTGCCGCCGACCTGATCACGACCGTGAGCAAGACCTACAGCCGCGAGATCCAGACCGTTGAAAACGGCCACGGCCTGGAAGGTGTGCTCGCCAAACGGGCGAAAGATCTTTTCGGCGTTGTGAACGGCATCGACTACCGGTTCTGGGACCCGGCGCATGACCGGGACCTTCCCCGGACCTTCAGCGCAACCCGCCTTGCGGGCAAGACCTTCTGCCGGGAAACACTGAAGCGCGCCCTTGGCCTTGCCCCCGGCGATGCCCCGCTCGTCGGCATGGTCACCCGCCTTGCGGCACAGAAGGGGCTGGACCTCGTGGCCGGCGCTCTGCCGGCGATCATGGCCACAGGAGCGCAGCTGGTGGTGCTCGGCACCGGCGACGAGACCTATCAAAAGCTGCTGACGAATGCAAGCAAACGTTATCCGGACCGCATGCGTATTCTGCTCCAGTACGACGAAAAGCTTGCAAAGCGGATCTATGCCGGATGCGATATGTTTCTTATGCCGTCTCACTACGAACCCTGCGGCCTAAGCCAGATGATCTCCCTGCGCTACGGCACGGTCCCCATTGTGCGGAAGACCGGCGGGCTGGCCGACACGGTGGAGAATTACAATCCGCGCACCGGTCGCGGCACCGGGTTCGTTTTCGACGAATACTCGTCAGGCGCGCTCGTCCGCTGCCTGGACCGGGCGATTGCCGTCTATAGCGATGTCGGGGCCTGGCGTCGCCTGATGCAGACCGGCATGAAGCAGGATTTTTCCTGGCAGCAATCGGCAAAGGAATATGAATCAATCTACCGGAAGGCGATGAAGAAAAAACAGTAGCAAGGGTCAAGTAGCAAGGGTCAAGGGATGGGATCCTTTCCCTTGCTACATGCCACTTGCTACTCGCTCTTAGCCACTAAAAACCAATGGATACCGTAGAAAAAATAGAGTTAAGCATCCTGAGCGAGATCAGCAAGATCTCGAACTCCGGCGCCGACCTTTCGCAAAAGCTGCACCGCATCGTCGAAGTGGTCGCGCGGGGCATGGGCAGGGAAGGCGCTTCGGTCTTCCTTATCGACAGCTCCGGCAGGAACGTGACCCTCGCTGCGGCGATCGGCCTGAACCAGGAAACCGTCGGCAAGCTGAGCTTTCCGATCGGCATGGGTATTGCCGGGTGGGTGGCGGAACAGAAGGTGCCGCTCGCGCTGGAAGACCCGTATTCAGACCCGCGGTTTCAGTATGTCCCTGAATCAGGCATCGGACACTTTAGATCGCTGCTGGCCGCCCCAATCCTGGACGAAGACCGCTGTCTTGGCGTTATCTTCGTCCTGTCGTCCCCGGTTTGGAATGCAACATCGTCTGACCTCATGCTGCTCACGACCACGGCGAATCAGATCAGCGGAGTCATCAGGAACACCCGGCTCTTCCAGAATACTCAGGATCGCCTTTCCGAGCTGTCCACCATCTACGACATCGGCACGGCCATGAGCACGACCCTGAACCTCGACCGGCTACTCCGGATCATCATGACCGCGGCGACCATGGGCGGCAGCGGCCTCGGCTTTAACCGGGCCATCCTGTTCCTGACGAACGAGCGTACGAACACGCTTCAGGGCATGATGGGGGTCGGCCCCACCAGCTGGGAAGAGGCCGGGCGCGCATGGGGAGAGATCCTCGGCAGGCATAAGAGCCTGCTGGAATGGATCCAGACCGGCGAGCTGTTCAACAACCGTGATTCCGAGCTGAACACGCTGGCACGCAGCATTCGTGTCCAGTTGACGCCCGGGGACAGCGTGCTGGCGCTCACGGTCCTGAACAAGCAGCCCTACAACATCGTTGACGCATCCGCGAGCTCCATCGTGAACAGGGAGCTGAGGGAACTGCTCCAGGTTCAAAGCTTCGCAACGGTCCCCCTGATCGCCAAGGACCGGGTCATCGGCGTCATCTATGTGGACAACCTGTTCAACCAGCGGCCGATCACGGACAACGATATCCGCTTCCTGACCATGTTCGCCCATCAGGCAGCTCTGGCCATCGAGAATGCGATCATCCACTCGAACCTGGAAACGCTGAACAAGGATCTACGTTCCATGCATGAACAGCTGGTCCAGTCCGAAAAAATGGCAGCCCTCGGCGCAATGATGGCAGAGATCACCCATGAGATCAGGAACCCCCTGGTCTCGATCGGCGGCTTCACCCGGCGTCTGGCGAAGAAGCTCCGGGACCCTGAGGAAAAGAAGTACATCGATATCATTATGAGCGAGGTGACGCGGCTTGAGGCGATCATCCACGATAACCTTTCCTACATCAAGGAAATGTCCCCGCAGCTCGCGGAAGTGGATCTGAATGCCCTGGTCAGCGACACGCTGATGCTCTACGAAGACGAGCTCATCCAACACGGCATCAGACTCGAAAGGACGCTCGCGCCGTCGCATCCGGTTCTCATGCTCGACGCACAGCAGATCAAACAGGCGCTCATCAATATTATCAAGAACGCCATTGAGGCAATGACAACCGGGGGCGTGCTCGGCATCACGACCTCCGACCTGCCGGAGACGCAGGAGGCGGCGCTTGAGATCAGCGACACCGGTCCGGGCATCCCGGCAAAGGTGATGCACAACATCTTTAATCCTTACTATACGACCAAAACGCTCGGCACCGGCCTGGGACTGCCGATCACGAGCAGGATCATTAAATCGCACCTTGGACGGATCGAAGTCAGAAACCGGGAGAGCGGCGGCGCAGCGTTCACGATCCGGCTGCCGTACCGGCCGAACAATGAGCGCCAGCACCAGCACTGATAACGGGTAGATGAAATTTTCATGTTGACTTGTCGGCACAACGGAGAGTGTAAATCCCCCTCCATCCCCTTTTTCAAAGGGGGACGTAACGGTATCCCCCCTTTAACAAAGGGGGGCTGGGGGGATTTACAGGTGAACCACCGGCAGCAGCGGTATGCGGTATAATGATAGGGTCAGCAGTTATTTTTTCGACGGAGGAACAGTACATGAAAAAGATCCTGGTTGTCGATGATGAGGAAAACATCCGCATGCTGTATAAAGAAGAACTCGAGGACCTCGGCTATGCGGTCACCGCCGTGGAGGATGGTTCGCAGGCACTGGAGATCATGAAGACCACGCGGTTCGACCTGGTCACCCTGGACATGCGGATGAAGGAGGTGGACGGCATCGAGACGCTCCGCCGCATGAAGGAAATGGACAGCACCATCCCGATCGTCATTTCCACCGCCTACGAGGAATTTAAACATGATTTCGGCAGCTGGTGTTCCGACGCTTATGTGGTGAAATCCGCCGACATGTCGTCGCTGCGTGAGACCATAAAGAAGATCCTGGGATGAGCGAACAGATCGAGGTGGTCATAGAGAAGCTCGTGTATGGAGGCAGCGGACTGGCCCGTCTCGCCGACGGCCAGACGGTCTTTGTCCCCGGCGTGCTTCCGGGAGAACGGGTCCGGGCGAGCATCAGAAAAAAACGGAAAGGCGTGCTCGAAGCTTCCCTGGTCGAGGTTCTGGCCCCCTCGCGAGACCGAATCGACCCCCCGTGCAAAGGCGAGAAGCAGTGCACCGGCGCTACCTGGCCGCACATCGCCTACCCGGCGCAACTCAGGCTGAAAGAGGAGATCCTGCTTGACAGCCTGAAGCGGACAGGCGGCATGGCGCCGAAGCAACCGCTCCCCATCCTCCCTTCCCCGCGCCCTGACCACTACCGGCTGCGCACCCAGTTCAATGTCCGCATGAAGGACCAGAAGCAGCGGATCGGCTTCTTCCGCCAGGGATCCTATGACCTGATCGAGGTATCCGAAGCGTTCCTCATCCACCCCCTTATCGACCGGGTGCTCACCCAGATCAGGATGATGGCGGAGCGGCTTCCCCTGCTGCTGGAAATCCATATCAACATCAGCCCGTCAAACGAGGCGCACCTCCTGCTGTTCACGGCGCTGCAATCCTATCCTGCCATGGACGGTTTTTTCAACGACCTCCAAAAGGCCCTTCCCGAGGTCATCGGCATCACCGGCTTTGCCAACAGAAAAAAGGCCTTTTCCCTCGGGAAAAACCAGCTGACACTCGACATGGAAGGAATAACGCTTAAAGCCACCGAAGGGAACTTCTACCAGGTGAACTGGGAACAGAACAGGAACATGGTACGCACGGTGCTGGACTTTACCGCGCTCACGAACAGCGAGACCGTGCTGGATCTCTACTGCGGCATCGGCAACTTTTCCCTCCCGCTCGCAAAACAGGCAAAGACCGTTATCGGCATCGAATCGGGCTTTTCCGCGATCGAGGACGCGAAGGCAAACGCAGCGCTGAACCGCATCACGAACACCGAGTTCATCGCTGATGATATGGACAAGGGATTGAAATCGCTGCTGGCACGCAAAATACGCGCTGACGTGATCGTTCTCGATCCGCCGCGGGCCGGCGCCACACTCAAGACCCTCGAACGGGTCCTTGCCTTCGTGCCGAAAAAGATCATCTACGTCTCCTGTAACCCGTCAACCCTGGCCCGGGACCTGAAGTTTTTCCACCTCTTCGGCTTCCGCCTTGACCGGCTCCAGCCCGTGGACATGTTCCCCTATACCTATCACATCGAATGCGTTGCCGAGATGGTGCGGGAAGAGTAGCGCCATTCTCCGGCAGAACGTTGTTTTCATGCTGAAAAGCCCCCCTCACTCCAGCCCTCTGGAGAGGAAGCACGTCGTAGCCCCTCCCTCGATGGGAGGGGTTGGGGAGGGTGAAAAACGAGAGATGACGGCGGGTAATTGCAATAAGGAACTAACGCATAGACCAACGATGATGGAAGGTTACTGCTGCACCAGATCCCCGTACTCTGCCGGTCTACGCTGTCTCAGGAACCCCCAGGTCTCAGCTGCCGCAGCGCGCTCGTTAAGGTCAATATCGGCAAGCACGATGGCATCCTTGCTGCCGGCAAGTTCAGAAATCATTTCCCCCCAGGGGTCGATGCAAAAGCTCCTGCCGTAGAAGTTAAGCTCACCGTCCTGCCCTACGCGGTTCACCCGGAAAATGAAGAGGTTGTTCGCGAAGGCATTCGCCGCAATCGCCCGCTCCCAGAGGCTGTGGGTGTTGAGCGAAGCGGCCGTAGGAGCGAACACGATCTCGGCGCCCTTGAGCGCCAGGATGCGGCTGCCTTCGGGAAAGAGATTGTCCCAGCAGAGCTGAATGCCGATTTTGCCCTGCGAGGTCTCAAATACGGGAAAGCCCGAATCGCCGGAAGAGAAATAAAACTGTTCACGATAGAGCGGCAGGTTCGGAACATGGACCTTGCGATAGACGCCGAGAAGCGTGCCTTGGTCGAAGACGGCCGAACTATTGTAATACTTGCCCGCGGCTGCCTCGAAAAAAGGGACCACCAGCACCGCGCCGGCCTTCTTTGAAGCTTCGGCAAAAGGAGCGAGTGCTCCTGAAAAAACGTCCTGGGCAAGAGAGAACGATTCCTTATTTTCCTGCCCAAGGAACCAGGGGAGGAGAAACAGCTCGGAAAAGGCGATGATCGTTGCGCCTTTCTCAGCCGCCACCTCGACCATTTCCACGGCACGCCGGATGTTTTTCTGCACATCAGCGCCCGCGCTCATCTGTATCCCGGCTATTCGCATAGTTTAACTCGCGGCTATCCTTTTACCGGTTCGATTTTTAGCGACATTTATGCGCCACCAACAATTACGTTTGTGTGTAACAAAATAACATGATCAACGCAGGATGACAAGCAGTAAAAGCAGTGCCTGCCATGCCGACGTTCAAGAATTTCTGCGAGAGAGTGGGTATCTGCCGGTGAACGTGGCCACACACACAGAAATAATGTGATACACGGCATTAAGGTCTTCCATTCGAAGTGGGCAGACCGTAATATTCATATAATATAATAGCAGGAAAACACAAATGTCAAATGTAAAGACCTGATAATCATATAAAGAGGGGGAAGGGAAACAAGAAGAGCGGCAACAAATATCTCGCGTGGGCTTTTTCAGAGGCCACCGTGATAGCCCGACGCACATCTTCCGAAGCGCGCACCTATTATCAGCGCAAGATGCAAAAGACCAACGTCATGGTAGCGCATCAGGCCCTTGCACACAAACTGGCGCGAGCAGCGTACTACATCATGCGTGATGGGGTGGATTTTATGCCGAAAAAGCTTTTCACATAACACAAGCATAGGCTGGCTGGGACGGCGAACCTAAAATAGGGTTGGTAAAACCATGAGACCTGATTGGTAAACCGTCCCACCCTAAAATAGCGTTATCAGCATCTTTGCTGCCCATGCCGCGAGCCACGAGGGACTGGCTAACAACCATGAGACCTGAAAATACACATTGGACGCGGCCTGGAACCGACGATTTTCTGGACCGTCATAAGACGGAAAGGGTCGATGGATCAAAGCAGCACCATATGACCTTAATCCTGATGGGTGACTGGTGCAGTGAAGACTGACGCCAAAACCGAATGAAACTGCGGGACTGGTGAGGATGGAGATAACGAAAAGGCTCGACGAGTAACGTACCGTTCCTCGTCACGAGATAGTTTTTTCTCTTGACAGTGCCCTTTAAATGGGTGACCCTGAAGGTTGTATATGCACGGTTTGATGAGGGAGGGCTGGCCAAGGCAGTTATGGTGAGGCTATTGAGGCACCGTCAGACGAAAGGGACGGGAACAGACAAGCCGAACCTAAAGCGGCAGCAACCAGCTCTCTACTCTACCTGATATGCTCACCCCATGTGGTTCAAGTGGTTCCCAATAACATTCTCCCCACTGTGTCAGCGGATCCCTGCCTTATCGGATCTCCTCCCTATAGACATTGGGGGCTGAAGTATTGTTGCCTCCCGTGCCGTAGGCGTTGACCGTCACATCGGTGAATCGGTCCACGAATGTGCCGAGTGCATCGGTGATCCGCAGTGTGAAGGTGCTGGTTAGCGGAGCGGGCGGCGTGGCTGAGAAGACGAGTCTGAAATTCCCCCCTATCGCCGGGGCGACCAGCGGAAGCTGATTGCCCGCCGGAGCGGTAAACACCACCGGGTTCGCGCCCGCTGTATTCCAGACATTCTCGATCGGATCGATGGGGTTCACTCCCGGATTCGGCGGATTGTTCTGATTGACAAGCGAATAGATATCCGTCCCGTCCAGCGTCCACCCCGCGGGTACCGTTACAGCAAACTGGGTGACATCAGCGCAGCCCTGGTTGGTGATCGACCAGGTAAGTTCCTCATTTTTGCTCCCTGCGTTCGTGCTGACCGGGCTGACCACCGGGGTAAAGCCGCCTCGTTTCACCGCGCCCGATGTTGCCAGTGGTGAGGTATGGACCGGGTTCCCGGCTGTTTGGCCCGTGCCGGTCGCCTGTCCGGAGAAGGTGAAAAGATCCCCGGGATTGCCGCCATTCACCTGGTAGGTCCAGATGAAGTTTAAGGTGCCACCATTGGCCAAGACCGTCCCGGTAAGCGGTAAGGGTCCGGACACGTAGAGCAACGGGGCCCCGACAGAAGGCGCGAGCACCGGCGCAACATTGATGATGTTATAGGTATAATTATTCGTCAATCGCATGGTCACCGTTACCGGCAGGCCCTCGTACTGGCAGTTAACAGCCGGCGCAATGATAAGGTTGGCGGAAAATCTTCCAACGGCAAGTATGGTTGAGGGGGCGATCGCTGATGTGGCCGAATTGGTATTGTTCCTCGCAAAAGCAGTGAAATAGATGGTGCCGCTGTCGTTCGCGTCCGTACTGAAGGTGAAGGTAATCGTTCCCTGAGCTAATGATGCCAGCGTCAGCGGGTTCGGGGCATAGACGGTCCCGGTAAGCCCCTGAGTGACTGTTCCCGTCTTGATTGCCGTCGGCGAGGGCGGATTTGACGTGATGGCAGTCTGCGTTGCCGAGGAATTGTTCCTTACGGTCATGACGAGGCGGAACGAATTCCCGGCCACCAGCCCCGAGATCGGAGTTCCCGCGAGGTCCGTGATCACAAAGGAGAGAATGGAAAGTGACTTGAGGTTCCAGGACCCGGGAGTGTTTACGGTACTATTGCCGGTACTATAGGTCGCCCGGACGTCGCGCAGCCCTTCCACTGCCACGTCCGCTGTGGTTCTCCGCATATCGATGACGATCGTAAAATCGCGAAAACCGCCGGTGACGATCCGGTCCGCCACTGTATTGGCCTGGAAGGTTATCTGATTCGTCGAAAAGCCGGTCCGCGTCCAGCCAGCCGGAGCCGCGGTTGCCGCATTAAACAGCGAGCCGCTGTTGATGCGGAACCGAACAGTGGTAATGGTCTCCCCGGTATTGCCGCCCGTGTTCGTGTTCGTCACCCGAAAGGTGATGGCCTGGGTCGATCCCATGTCCACCGCCGTTCCCGGGGCCGGGACTGTCTGAACCACGGTGAACGACCGGGCGGCCTCGGCAGTGTCGTGCCAGCAGCACAGGATTGCGGCAGCGATGATCGCGATCAGTTTCAGCTTGCCCATGGACATCCTCCCTGTCATTACCGCTGCACGACCTTCCGGACAATGCGGAGCGCGTTGCCGACCGTACCGCTCGAAACCATTTCCGCTTCTGAGTCGGGAAACACGCCATCATTATTGATCGGCGTGACCGGGTCGCCGGCATTGATCGTTGCTATAATTACGTTCAAACAGCGCTGCACACCTGTCAAGGTCATAACGCCGGCGGCTGTGCTTGAACCGCTGTAAAATATCTCCTCACTATCCAGAGTCGCACGATTATAGACATTAATGGTTCCCGCGCCTAAAAACTTATTATTCGCAACAGTGACGGAGAGTGTAATGGTTACCGGGTTGCAATTTGCGGGGAGCGGATTCGGGGTCAAAAGTGTCGCTACTGGATAGACCCTGGTCCCCCGGCCATAGGTGGTCGCCGGCTGGCCCAGCGTACCGCCGACGTACGTCACTCCACGGGTAAGCCCCGTGAAGGTTGTTGCGGTTTTGCCGGTATACCGCACAAACTCTCCGTTGCCAAGACCGGCGTCATCACTGATTTGCAGCATGCCCGCTGATGGAAACCGATCGGTAGTATACACCGTTATGCTGGCAACTTCCGTGGCGAGAAGCCTTTTCCTGAGCATGGTTGCCGACAGATTGCTTCTTACAGTAAATGAACCTGAGCCAAGGTTAAGAGTTGTTGTTGCAATGGGATCTGTTGTGCTTCTGTACCAGTCAAGATTTTGTGCAAGGCTTCGCTGGTCAAACTCCAGCCCCCCCTCCGCCACATACAGCGCCTGGGCGGACTGAAGGTCGTTGACAGCGGTCAGGCTTCCCGTGCCGATCATGCTCACAAACATCACGCCCATGAAACCAAGGATGACGATGATGAAGATGGCCGCGATGAGAGAGGCGCCCCGCGCGTTCATTGTCGTCGTCATCCGGCTTTCTCCGGGCTTTTTCGTAGGATAAATAGAGAACATTATAGCGCGGCCTCCAGCCGCAACCAAAGTTGCATTTGCATATTTTACCTCCTTGTGGCGCCGCGCGCGTTATAAGAAATTCCTCGGATGCACGCGGGTGCGCATCTGAATGGTCTCCGTGCCCTGGGTGGCGGTCAAGGCTATTTCCACGAACCATATGTCATTCGGGGAAATGCACGAAGTGGTCGCGGTTGTTCCGTCTTTTTGATAAAAACGAAACGGCTGCGCCGAGGTCACG
>JANPMZ010000263.1:0-3219 GCA_031427195.1 Nitrospirota bacterium | reverse complement strand
AACATGCTTCAGCGTGTGACCGCTCACGAACCCGGTCACAACATAAACGCTCTGGTCAAAATGTTCAAGAACTTTTGAGAGCACATACATGACCGCCAGCGACCAGACAGGCATGCTGTAGGAACGCGGCGCCTTGAAGAGGATCAGGACCAACGGCAGCAGGATAAGGGGCAGGAACTGGACCACCGCATATAGCCTGAGGTCTCCACGGCCTGCGCTTTCGCTCCATGCCCAGTATCCGACGCTGAAAGCTCCCGTTGCCAAAAGCGGCGCCAGCAGCATAGCCCCTGCCCTGCGGTCGATCCGTTCGGAGATCATCGAAGAGAGGAACGCCATAAAGGCCATGGTCATGGGCAGCCGGTCCCAGACCAGCGTGGCGTTTCCGGGCTGATAATGATAGCAACAGGAGCCTATGCCGCTCAGAAAGACTCCAAGAAAGAACAGGAGGTACTCCAGGAGAAGCACCGTTGCGCCGCCCTGCTTCAGGAGGAGAAAAAGGAACGCCATCCCCCATGCACCGCTGATGATGAACATGATATTAGACAGAACGTTTATTCCGTTCGGGATGCCGAAGATCGTCCGCTGGTCGGCAAAGAGGTGATAGGAAGGGTCCTGAGGAATAGGTCCTTGCACAAAAACGATGCTGATCACGATCAGCGCGATGGCCGCTAAAAAAATATTTTTCCCATTCATTTTCACCCCGTTTTGGGGACATCCTCTCTGTTCCAACGCTCACGTACTTCAGGAAAAGCTTCACCCTTCCCTAAGAAGAGCGACGGCAGGGTCGTAATGCCGAGCATGAGCGCGATGATGATCACGGCGGCAACGAGAAAACGACTCCTGCGGTAGAAGATGAGTTCGTTTCGATGTTGGCCATGATCTGTGGGAACAGGGGAGAGCCCTCTCGTGAATTCTTAATACACCCAACCCGGTAAGCCGGAATAAAAATATTCGACAGGATAGCAGGATAAAATCCGAAAAAATATTTCATCCCGATAATCCTGTTTCCCGTCAAAAAAGTTGTTTTTTCACTCGCAACCGCAAAGCCCGCGCTACTATCGCATGATTAAATAGTACAGTACATAAAACCACGAGAAGAGTCCGTGGATGATAGCCCAGAGGACCGACTTATGCAGACTCCAGGAGATCGTTATTGCCAGCGCCGATCCAAAGGTGATGCCCGTCGACACGACAGTATTTCTATTCATCACTACCTCCTTTTTTAATCACAGAGCTTCCGCCTTTGCCATGCTGTGTACGGCGGTAATATGCGCTTTTGCAAGCTCTTCCTCAGATATGCCGAACTGCTGCCCCGTCATCGCCTCCACCGCGCTGACCAGGGAAAGAGCATCCATGCCGTGCTCCTTCAACAGATACTGCTTGCTCGCCCCGTGGCTGAAGGTATCTTTGAGCCCGATGCGCACGAGCTTCTTTGCCATACCCGCCTCCGCCATCTGCTCGGCAATGATCGAGCCCAGACCGCCGATGATGGTGTGGTTCTCCATGGTGATCACGCCGAATCGTGACCCAACGATGGCGGCAAGCACGGACTGGTCGTTAAAGGGCTTTAACGTGGAGATATGCATGTGCTGGACCGCCAGACCGCGTTTTTTAAGCACCTGTATGGCCCGCATGGCCTCTTCGGTCATAATGCCGCTTGTCAGGACCGTGATGTCGCTGCCCTGGGACAATACCCGCGCTTTGCCGAGCTGCATGGGCTCGGAACGGTCGAAGAGACGCGGCATCTCGCCCCGCAACATCCTGACATAGACCGGTCCGTCGATCTTCTCCATAACCTCGAGCACGGTTTCCGTCTCGGTTGCGTCCCCGCACTCCAGCACGGTCATGTTCGGAAGCGCGCGCATAAGCGCAATGTCTTCGATGGCCTGATGGGTAGCGCCGCCCGGCGTGGTGATGCCCGGAAGAAAACCGATCATCCTGACCGGAAGGTTCGGATAGGCCACGGACATGGCGATCTGGTCGTAGGCCCGGCGGTAGATGAAGACCGCAAAGGTATGCACAAACGGGATGAAGCCTTCCCGTGCGAGCCCGCCGGCAAAGCTCAGCATGTTCTGTTCGGCAATGCCCATGGACAGGAAGCGGTCGGGATAGGTATCCCGGAAAAGATCGATCTCGGTGGAGCTCGTAAGGTCGGCCGACAGCACCAGCACCTTCGGCTTGTCCGCTGCCCATCGGACCAGATTCTTCGCATGCACCCGTGTCACGATCTCGGGGCCGGCTGATTCTTTTGCTGCTGTTTTTTTGGCCTGCGGGTAGGTTGCTCGTTCACCGGACAGTTCCGCATAGGCAGTAATGTAGAGATTCTTTTCCTCTTCGCTCGTGAACCGGACATAATGCATCTTTGGCGCCCGGGTCTTCAAAACTTCGAGCCCCCGTGCCGCATCAGTGTCGCACAGAACAACAGCGGGACGGCCATCAGGGGTCAACTCGCCAACCTCCGCCAAACGCTTGATGTCGTGGCCGTTCACGCGGAACACGCGCGCGCCGAACGCTTCGAGCCGTTTGTCCAGCGGTTCGATGTCCATGACATTGCACATCTTGCCGTCGCACTGGAACCCGTTCACGTCAACATAGATGAGCACGTTGTCGAGCATGTGATGGGACATGGCCTGAAGCGCTTCCCAGGTCTGGCCGATCTGGAACTCGCCATCGGACATGAACAGAACGACCCTGCCCTTTTCTCCGTTCCGCTTGCGCGCCAGGGCCGTGCCTGCCGCCTGGCTGATGCCCTGGCCCAGGGAGCCAGTCATGGACTCCATGCCCGGCGAGTGCTCGGCGCCGATCATCTCAACCGAGCTTCCGTCCTTATTGAACTGGAGCAGGCCTTCTTCCGCCATGCGACCGGTCTCAATCAGCGTTGCATACAAGACCAGGGCGTACTGGGCCGGAGAGAGAAAGAACCGGTCGCGGTCCTTGCCCGGGCCGTTGAAGGATGCGCCGGTAAAGTAATGCGGATTGCCGGGACCGGGCACACCGGGGAACGATTTGGGCACGAGCGGTGTATCGATCTTCCCGAGGTCCATCACTTTGACATAGAGCGTAGCCAGCATCTCCGCCGAAGAACAGGCCTGGGAAAGGTACCCGC
Organism: Nitrospirota bacterium; assembly: GCA_031427195.1. Classification (GTDB taxonomy): domain Bacteria; phylum Nitrospirota; class UBA9217; order UBA9217; family UBA9217; genus GWC2-56-14. The sequence continues at coordinate 113 of JANPMZ010000263.1, read as the reverse complement.
CGTTGTTCCTGATCGTGTGGTCGAGTACGCGCTTCCGGATGCCGGCTGCCACGCGCTTCACCTCGTTCTGCCACTGAGTCATTTCTTTTTTCTGATCACTTGTCTTCATAGCT
>JANPMZ010000262.1:0-4536 GCA_031427195.1 Nitrospirota bacterium | reverse complement strand
CGCGGAAATGGCCGGTTCATTGGCATTGATCGCATCGACCAGAAACTGAAGGCGCTTCAGTTCCCGATCGTTCCTGGTCCCTAGTATTTTTTTCAGAATTGATCCGATCATCGATACCACACTCTCCCACGGTAAAAGTTGCATTGCCGGCGACAGCACGGGACGGTCAGAGCGCCGATCCGTTGGTCAACCGCAAACATGCCGGTTATAGTAGCATTTTTATCGTTATAAATTCAAGAGAATAAATAGAAGGAAGGATCGCGAGCACCTCCACCTCGCTGTGACATTTCTCGTCGGCTTCGAAATAGAACGTTGATTTACCGCTTGACAAGGCAGGCTGTTTAAGTGTAAAAAGGTAAATGAAAGCGTTAATGACTGACAAAGCTATATTCGAAATGCAGGCTGAGATCTGTAAAACCCTCACGAACCCAAAACGGATAGAGATTCTTAACGCCCTGCAAACTGAAGAAAAAACGGTAACTGAAATTGTTGAATTGCTCGGCGCTTCAAAGGCGAACGTTTCCCAGCACCTGGCGGTCATGCGACATAAAGGCATCCTGGTGACCCGGCGTGCAGGCGTAAATATCTTTTATCGCGTAAGCAATCCAAAGGTCATCGAGGCCTGTTCCCTGATGAAGGAAGTGCTCTTCGAGCAACACGCAGCAAGGAAAAAAACAGTAACGGGATCATAAGGTGTCTGACGGAAGGCGCATTTTTTTTGCCCACGCAGTTGCACTTGTTATGAACTTATTAACTTACTAAGAACTTCACAAGTAAAGCCTCATGAAAAATAATCCGTCATTCCGGGCTTGACCCGGAATCCAGTGTTTTCGCATTGTTTTTGGATTCCCGCCCCCCGTTTTCACGGGGGCAAGTTTATCCCCGCGAAGGCGGGGACGGGAATGACGAGCTATGTGGCATTACTGCCGTTTGTCTTAGTAACAAGCAGAGAAACGACTTCACAATAAGTTGCATGTCGTCGTGGTAAGATTGTGTAGAATCCCATTCCTAAGGAAAGGAGCTGAGCAGGGCTTAAGCAGTGCTTTTTTCGGTGTTGTGTATCACCACAGCTTGAATATCTTAAATACTCGGAGGTAAGGATAATGAAGAAAGTATTACTGGCAGTCGCTTCAATGCTTCTTTTGACCACAGGAATGGCAGTAGCTGCGGAAGACGGCGGGCTCGAAATCGGGCTGGATTATCGTTTCAGGTTGGATTCACTCAAGGGTACGGTGCAAGATTACGTTCAGTTAGGTTTTAACCCGACAACTGGCGCGCCGACGTTTACCCCGACGCCCGGTTATGACGTTAAGAATGACTCGGTATTCATGAACCGCTTCGGTATGAATATGAAGGCTAGTCCGGTCGAGGATGTGACCATGAAGGCCAAACTCAACATGTACAAAGTATCCGGTCAGCAGACCTCCAACCCCGTCATGGGTCAGTTCTTCGCCGACCGCTATGGCGCGACGAACGACGGCACGGTCGGTCACGTTCCCCAGGACAGCATCGTGAGAGTTGACTATGCTTATGCAACGGTCAGCAACATCTTCGGCGCACCAGTCTGGTACTCCGTCGGTCGCAGACCCTCCACCGGCGGCATTCCGAGCAACATCCGTCAGAACAATGAGAAGATAGGAACAGCAGGCATCCCGAGCCTGATGGTGAACTATGCCTTCGACGGCATGACCCTCGGCTTTGCTCCGGATATAGACGCACTCCCCGGCCTCTACACCAAGCTCTGCTACGGCCGCGGTTATGACAGCGGCTTCCGAGCTAAGGGTTCTGCCGGGCCTAAGGACACCGATTTCTACGGTTTGAACACGGCACTCTATGACACGGACAATCTCCATGTCGAGCTCCAGCTACAGACGGGCAGGAATATCTTTGATGCTCCCTCTGATGCAGGCGTGACCACAAATCTTGGCAACATCAACTGGCTTGGCGGAGTCGTCACGGGCAAGGTGAGCGGTCTGAATCTTTTTGCAACGACGGCAGTCAGCAAGACCGACTCGAATGGAAAGACTACCATGGGCGGCATGGCCGGACTGATGAACAATGGTCCTAGCACTGAGAACCACAGCGGATTCGCATTCTATGTTGGCGGACGATATGATATCGCTTCAACAGGAACGAAAGTCGGCGTCGAATACAACCAAGGCTCCAAGAACTGGATCAGCATGGTTCCCGCAGAAGATGATATCTGGACGGGTAAGCTCGGCACCCGCGGCGATGTCTATGAAGTGTATATCATTCAGAGCCTGAACCGGAAGGCCATTGCCAAGAAGGGTGAAGCCTTTATCCGTCTCGGCTACCAGCTCTATAATTTTGAGTACACAGGCAGCAACAATTGGATTGGGGCACCTACCAAGATTTCTGATCTGAACACGATATCCGGCGTTCAGTACTTCGCGCCGGTCGAAAAAGCTTCGGACCTCTACCTGACCTTCGATGTCCGCTTCTAAGCTCAGCAGGTAAAAATTCACCGCATTACCAGGAGGGGCATTCTTGCCCCTCCTTTTTTTTCGCCTGTTTACGCCGGCGACTGCATATATCTCCTATCCTCCCATACGTCGCTCTTGCTAGAAATAACCTATTGCATTCCACAGACTGCGGGTTTAACATATTCGCATATCCGAAACAGAAGGGGACCGTTCCCATGCGCACAGCTATCTCATTTTTCGTTACTGCCTTACTTTTATTTTCCATACCGGCACACACGATCCACGCCTCTGACGCGAATCCCGCGCTGGGTGCGCCTGCCCCGCCCTTTGAGCTGAAATCCCTCGACGGAAAGCTTGTGAAGCTCTCCGACCTGAAGGGGAAGGTCATTCTTCTCAATTTCTGGTCAACCCGATGCCCCCCCTGTATTGCCGAGCTGCCCTCGTTCAACCGGCTCTATGCTTCCCTCAGGAAGAACGGCCTGGAGGTATGTGCGATCTCCATTGATTCGTCGGACAAGCCGGTTCGCGAGCTCGTTCAGGAAAAGAGCCTCACCTTCACCATCCTTATGGACAGCGAAAAAGAAACATACTTCGATAGCTATGCCGCTCCGTCGCTTCCCGTGACATACCTTATTGATGGTGGCGGCGTGATCAGGCAGACTTTTTCAGGACCTCAGGAGTGGGATTCTTCTGCAATGAAGGAAAAGATAATTCAGTATTTGCCCAAGAAGCAGTAAGGAGAGAACACCATGAAAAAAGAATGGTTAGTCGGTTTTGCGGTGATACTCGCAGTGACCCTCGGCGCCTGCGCTTCCACATTCGTAGCGACCAAGGATGGGAAAGGGTATTATCTGGGAAGCAGCTCCAATGCCGCTTACAAGCTGTTCTGCGAGTCAGGCGATCTCCAGAAGGTCCTCGCCGCAACGCAGCTGTCATCGGAAACGAAGGACAAACTGTACAGTTCCAACTGTGGTCCTGAGCGTTCAAAAGAAAGGGTAAAACAGATATACGCATCAATAACCCCTGCCCAAAGGAAAGATCTCAGGCTGGCGTTCAGGAATAACGGCTATGACATCAACTATTTGCCCTGCTGAGATAAGATCCAATAGGCGTCCGGTCGGACGCAGCAAAAAACAATAAACCCCGAAGAGGGGGATTCTTCGGGGTTGTTAGTGCTTGCTGGTTTCCGCGGCCAATCATGGAGTAGAATAAAGCGGAGCACGAATGGAAAGACAACAGCCGGACGAACAACGTGGCGTGAGAACTCCTAATTAAGATATTTGACGGGATTGACCGGCAGACCGTTCACTTGCACTTCATAATGAAGATGCGGGCCGGTACTGGAGCCGGAATCTCCAACGTAGGCAATCACATCCCCGCGCCGCACCCGCTGTCCCGCCTTGACGTTGAGCCGCGAGTTGTGCGCAAAGATCGTTTTCATGCCGTAGCCGTGACTGATCTCGACCAGGTTCCCGTATCCCGTACCGAAGCCGGCCTTGACCACCACACCGTCCGCGGGCGCCATGATCGGGGTCCCGGTCTGAGCAGCGATATCCATGCCGTCATGAAACTTCAGGATACCGCTGAAAGGCGACGTCCTGTTGCCGAAATGAGACGTTACCCATCCCCGGACAGGCCAGACGGACGGCGTGGATGCATAGAGCGAACGCTTGTCTTCGAAATACTCGATCAGCATCTGGAGGCTGGCCTCCTGCCGGGAAGCCGCTCCCTTAAGCTGGGTCAGTTCCTGGTGCATTTCCTTCAGCGCTTCTTCCTGCTTCTTTTCGCCCATTGCAGCGAGGTTCTGTATCCCCAATTCGTCGGGGCCGCCGATGCCAAGCACTTGCTGGGCCCGGTCCCTGGGCCCGAGGCTCACCGCGCGACGAAGTTTGGTATCGAGATCGCGAAGCATGAACATCTGGCGCTTGTAGTCCAGCAGATTAAGGGCAAAGTTCTGCACCTGGGCTTTTTCCTGCTTCAATTCCTCGCGTATGGTCTGAAGCTCCCAGACCTTGTCTTTGACGTCATTATATTCGTACACCAGATAGAGGGAAACAACGATCAGCGCCGCAAAGGAAAGAAAAACCGTTTT
>JANPMZ010000261.1:0-6840 GCA_031427195.1 Nitrospirota bacterium | reverse complement strand
ACATCAAAGGATATTCTAAAGTCGATTGATCGGTTCATGTACCCGATATCTCACCGTGGTGTGGAAGACGGGCTCCGTCAGGGTCTGTGCACCATGATCTGTAATCCCTGACAAAATATGTTCCCATCCCCATTTTATTCTTGACAAATATGCTGTAATTTCATAGAATTCACGGTCAGTAAAAAAGAGACAGGCTCGTAGCTCAGGGGGAGAGCGCTACCTTGACACGGTAGAGGTCGGCGGTTCGAAACCGCCCGGGCCTACCATTTTTCCGTGCAATATCAGTGTGTAAAAGATGATTACCTTCTATGACTGAAATACACCTCAGGCTGCCTGACGGTTCTGAAAAAAAGTATGCCTCTGGCATCACCGGTCAGGAAGTTGCCGAGAAGATCGGCTCTCGCCTCGCAAAAGACGCGCTTGCCATAAAAATAGACGGTCAACTTCAGGATCTGAACATTCCGATCGATCACCCTGCGACAGTCGAGATCGTGACCTTTGACGCCCTTGAAGGTCGCGAAGTGTACTGGCACAGCACTTCGCATCTGCTGGCGCATGCCGTGAAACAGCTCTATCCGCAGGTAAAGCTTGCGATCGGACCTGCGATTGAAGAGGGCTTTTACTACGATTTCGATTTTGAGCGTCCCTTTACGCCCGAAGACCTTGTGAAGATCGAAAAGAAGATGGCGGAGCTGGTCAAAGCAGCGACGCCGGTCAGACGAAAAACACTTTCCAAGGCCGAGGCCTTGACGTTCTTTCAAAACCGGTCGGAGACCTATAAGGTCGAGCTTATCAACGAGCTCTCTGACAGCGACGTGATCTCGATCTACGAACAGGGCGATTTCGCCGACCTCTGCCGGGGGCCGCATGTCTCTTTAACGTCGAAGATCAAGGTCTTCAAGCTGCTCTCGGTGGCAGGCGCTTACTGGCGCGGCAGTGAGAAGAACAAAATGCTCCAGCGGATCTACGGGATCTCATTCATTGCCAGGGACGCGCTTGACGCGTACGTGGCGAGGCTTGAGGAGATCAAGCGGCGCGACCACCGCAAGCTCGGCAAGGACCTGGACCTGTTTTCCCTGTCCGATGAAGTGGGCGGCGGGCTGGTCCTGTGGCATCCCCGGGGCGCGCTCATCCGGAAGACCATCGAGGACTTCTGGCGTGACGAGCATCAGAAGAACGGCTATGATTTTGTTTATTCTCCCCATGTAGGCCGTGCAAAACTGTGGGAGACGTCGGGCCACCTTGGTTTTTACCGGGAGAACATGTATTCCTCCATGGATGTGGAAGGGCAGGAGTATTATGTAAAGCCGATGAACTGCCCGTTCCACATTATGATCTACAAGAACAAGCTCAGGTCGTACCGGGAGCTGCCGCTGCGGTTTGCAGAGCTCGGCACCGTGTACCGCTTCGAGCGTTCAGGGGTGCTGCATGGTCTTTTGCGCGTCCGGGGGTTTACCCAGGATGATGCGCATATCTTCGTGGCGCCTGAAGAGATGGAGGAAGAGATCATCCGGGTCATCGGTTTTGTGGTCCGGATGCTGAAAACCTTCGGCTTCGACGATTTCAAGGCATATATCGCGACCCGGCCGGAAAAATCCGTTGGAGACCAGGCGCAGTGGGACCAGGCTACGCAGGCGCTCAAGATCGCCGCGGACCGGGCGCACCTGGCCTACGAACTTGACGAAGGCGGCGGAGCTTTCTACGGTCCAAAAATCGATATCAAGATCAAGGACGCGCTGGGCAGGTTGTGGCAGTGTTCGACCGTGCAGTTTGATTTCAACCTGCCGGAACGCTTCGATATGAGCTATATCGGCGTGGATAACCAGGCGCATCGGCCCTATGTGGTCCACCGGGCGCTTTTGGGCTCTTTGGAGCGGTTCTTTGGCATGCTGATCGAGCACTACGCCGGCGCGTTCCCTGCCTGGCTGGCGCCGGTCCAGACGAAAGTGATGTGCATTACGGACAAACAGTTTGATTATGCGAAGGGCGTGCGGGACCAGCTCCTTGCCGCGGGGATTCGGGCTGAGTTCGACTCCCGTTCGGAGAAGATCGGATTCAAGATCCGGGAAGCGGCCATGGAAAAGGTCCCCTACATTCTGGTCGTCGGAGAAAAAGAAGTCGATCAGAATGTTGTGGCGGTGCGCGAGCGCGGAGGCAAGGACCTCGGTGTCATGCCGCTTCATGAACTCATTGCGATCCTGCAGGAAAAGATCAGGAATAAAAGCAACTAACATTACGAGGGGGGGGATTACGTATCAGTAAAATTACAACAAGAATCAACTACATGATCAGAGTGAAGGATGTTCGCGTTATTTCTTCCGAAGGCGAGCAGCTTGGGGTCATGCTCGTGCGGGATGCCATTAAGCAGGCCGAAGACTTGGGGCTGGATCTGGTCGAGGTTGCGCCGACGGCAAATCCTCCGGTCTGTCGCATCATGGATTTCGGAAAATATAAGTACGAAATGGCCAAAAAGGCGGCCGAATCCAAGAAGCACCAGACCGTCATCGTCGTAAAAGAGATCAAGCTGCGGCCGAGGACGGACGATCATGATGTAGAGTTTAAGACAAATAACATCAAACGCTTCCTTGCAGAAGGCAATAAGGTCAAGGTGACCGTCATGTTCCGCGGACGGGAAATGGCCCACACCTCCTACGGCAGGGCGGTATTGGACCGAATCCTGAAAGACCTTGAGGCCGAGGCCATCATTGAGCAGACCATACGTATGGAAGGCAAGAACATGACGCTGATGCTCGGGCCCAAGGTCAAGGCATAGGAATGCGGGTGAGTTGGCATCATTCATAGAAACAGAGAAGCATCTTCCTCTGTTAATTATTCAAGAGACCTGGTGGCGGAAACCACGCAGATGTCGGAAAGGAAAGATCATGGCTAAGCAGAAACTGAAGACCAACCGCAGCGCAGCCAAGCGGATGAAGGTGACCGCCTCGGGAAAAGTGAAGAGAGGCCAGGCCGGAAAGCGGCACCTCCTCACCTCGAAAGGTCCGTCGCGCAAGGGCAGCCTGAAGAAGTTGGTTCTTGTTGCTAAGGAGAACATGAAGAACGTGAAGCGGATGATGCCGTACGCTTTTTAACTGCCGGTTGCCGGTAGCACAAACCATTCAGGGCAGGGGAGCAGGAAACCCTGTCTGAAAAATATGAATCACGCACAAAGCGCATTGATTCAAGGAGGGAGAAAATATGCCGAGAGCAAAAGGCGGCCCAAAAACGCGGGCCAGAAGAAAAAGAGTGCTCAACCTGGCAGAGGGATACTGGGGAGCAAAGTCCAAGCTGTACCGCTCCGCAACCGAAGCCGTTGATCGTGCACTTAAGTACGCCTACAGAGACCGGAAAGCCCGGAAAAGGGATTTCCGCAGGCTCTGGATTGCGCGCATCAATGCTGCCGCAAGGCTGAACGGCCTGTCCTACAGCCGGTTTATCAACGGACTTACCAAGTCGGGCATCGCCCTGGACAGGAAGATCCTTGCGGACATGGCAGTGACAGATCCTGCCAGCTTTACCAAGCTGGTAGACTCCGTAAAAGTTGCAGCATAACCAGATCAGCGCGAGTTGATCGGACAATTTCCATGACGGCCCCGGATGATCGGGGCCTTTTTTATTCGGTCTCCGCCTGCCCGCATATCGTGTCGGATTGGCTTACCTCACGCTCTGGAAAATCGCTGTCCGTGCCTATGCCGATGTTCTTTTTCATTGACTTATCAGCTTAATTCGGTTAAAAAACAGCAGGAATATGATGATGACACGCGGCCGTTCATGTCTTGCGGCCTTTATGGCTAGCGCCATCTCGCTGTTTTTTGCCGCTAACGCATACCCGTCCTATAACACTGAGGCCGGGCACAAGTATGCTGTCGCCTCGCAACGCCTTGCTGACCTGAAAAAAACCCCCAAAAAAAAGAAGTATCGCTCCTATTGGGTTGATTGTATCCGCACTTTTGAGCTGGTAGAGAAAAACTATCCGAAAAGTCCGGTTGCAGGCGACGCCTGTCTGGACCGGGCGGAATTATATTTTGAGCTCTTCAAGTTCAGCAAGTACTCCCGCGATCTGAACTCCTCGCTGCGAACCTACGCCAGCTGCCAGTCTTCCTATCCTCAGCATCAGAAAGCTCCTGAGGCGCTCTATCAGGTGATCGAATTATCCCTTGCACAAAAAAAAGACCGTGCCGCGGCGCTCAAGACGTACGAGCAGCTGGCGCAGGCCTACGCCGAAAGTATATGGACCGGCAAGGCCCGGGCGCGGCTTGGCCTTGCCGGCAAGGCCAGAAAAAAGGACCCGGAACTCCGCCCCATGCCGGTGGCCCGCATCGCTGCTGCTCCGAGAGCAGCAAAGCCTGCGGGGGTGGTCAAGAGTATCAGGCACTGGTCCGGAGGCGCTTATACCCGCATCGTAATAGATCAGACCGGCTCCGTGCGGTTTCAGGCGAGCGAACTCAAGCATCCCGACCGGCTGGTGTTCGACCTGATCAATACCCGTATGGATGGCGCTCTTAACGCTAACCCGCTCCCGGTGAACGACGGGATCCTGAAGCAGGTGCGGGCAAGCCAGCATGACCCTGATACGGTCCGCGTCGTGCTTGACCTGGTGAGTCTCAAGAGCTATGTGGCCTTTCCGCTCCATGATCCTGAGCGCCTGGTGATCGATGTGACCGGCGAAAGCAGCGTAGCCGGAACGGCTGGTCCCGGGCAGACCGAGCCGACCAGCGCCGGGACCGGCAGCCTGTTGCGGAAGGCGGAACCGTCACCCACCGTAAAACCGGAACAGCCGAACCTTGCGGCCCCTGCCACGCGCCCCACGGATACGGCGCCGCGGTCCCCTGCGAACAGCAACGACGACGCGAAACTGTCCCTGTCTCGCCAGCTGGGGCTCAAGATACGGACCATTGCGATTGACGCCGGTCATGGAGGGCATGACCCGGGCGCCATGGGCAGAAACGGTCTTAAGGAAAAGGACCTGACGCTGGACATCGCCAAACGCCTGCAAGCGCTCGTAAAGGACCGGCTCGGTTGCGAGGTGATCATGACCCGTGACAAGGACGTGTTCATCCCGCTGGATCAGCGTCCGTTCATCGCCAAGTCAAAGGGCGCTGACCTGTTCGTTTCGATCCACGTAAACGCCAGCCGGAAACGAAAGGTGAGAGGCATCGAGACCTACATTCAGGGCCTGCAGGCCTCGGACCGCGAGGCCATGGCAACGGCCGCCCGGGAAAATGCCATGTCGACCAAGCGGCTCAGTGAGCTCGACTCCGAACTGGACAGGATCTTGAAGGACCTTAAACAGGATGACAAGCTCGAAGAATCTCTTCAGCTTGCCCATACAGTGCAGGCTTCGCTCGTGAAGATCATGAAGCCCGTGCAGGGGCATGTGGTCAACCTGGGCGTGAAAAGGGCGTTCTTCTATGTCCTGATCAATACGCAGATGCCGAGCATTCTGGCGGAGGTCGGTTTTATCAGTAATCCGGAAGAGGAAAAGCTCCTTCGAACAGAGTCGTATCGGCAGGCGATCGCCGAAGCGCTGTTCCAGGGCGTGAAGAATTACGTGAATGACCGGTCGCCCCAGATGATGGGAATATGATTCGATTTCGGATTGCGGATTGCGGATTGCGGAATGAAAAAAGACTGAGACTTGAGACACGGGACCTTGAGACCTGAGACGTGAGATTTGAGACCTGAGACCTGAGTCTTGAGTCTTGAGTCTTAAGTCTTAAGTCTTAAGTCTTAAGTCTTAAGTCTTGAATCTACCCCTTCACCCCGTTGCTTGCAATCAGGTATGCTTCGATGTACTGGTCGATATCGCCGTCCATGACTGCCGTGACGTTGCCGGACTCAACGCCGGTGCGGTGGTCCTTCACCATCTGGTAGGGTTGGAACACGTAGGACCGGATCTGGCTTCCCCAGGCAATATCCTTCTTCTCGCTCATGAGCTTTTCGACCTTTTCGTCATGCTCTTTTTTCCGCACCTCATACAGCCGCGACCGCAGCACCTTCATGGCCACGTTCTTGTTCTTGAGCTGGGAGCGTTCGTTCTGGCACTGGACCACGATGTTGGTCGGCAAATGGGTGATGCGCACGGCGGAATCGGTCTTGTTCACATGCTGGCCGCCTGCGCTCGATGAGCGGTACGTGTCGATGCGCAGTTCCTTATCGTCGATGGTGATGTCGATATCGTCCTCGACCTCGGGGTATACATGGACAGACGCGAATGAAGTGTGCCGCCGTTTGTTGGCATCAAAGGGGGAGATGCGGACGAGGCGGTGAACACCCGCCTCTGCCTTCATTCTGCCGTAGGCGTAGTCGCCGGAGACCATGATCGTGACGGACTTGACGCCCGCCTCCTCGCCATTCTGATAGTCAAGGATCTCGGTCCGGTAGCCGCGCTTTTCGGCCCAGCGCAGATACATGCGCATCAGCATCTCGGCCCAGTCCTGGGCTTCCGTGCCGCCCGCGCCGGGATGGATTGAGACGATGGCGTTCGAATTGTCGCGCTCACCCGACAGCAAGGCAGCAACTTCCGCTGTTCCCAGGTCCTTCTGCATGCCGGCGAGCTCACGTTCCAGTTCCGTGAACAGTGCCTGACCGCCTTCTTCCGAGACCAGTTCAGCCATGGCCTCAAGGTCGCTTACCCGCCGGGCAAGCGATCCCCAGTCCCTGAGCGCCCGCTCGATCGCGGCTTTTTCTTTCAGGACGACATTGGCTTTGTCGGAGTTGTTCCAGAAACCGGAGGTTTCGGTGAGGCTGGTGAGTTCGGCTAAGCGCGCTTCCTTGGCAGGGGTGTCAAAGATGCCTCCGCAGGGTCTCGACCCTGCCGTTTATTTTATCCAGTTCCTGTTG
>JANPMZ010000260.1:0-3029 GCA_031427195.1 Nitrospirota bacterium | reverse complement strand
CTTTATATTCTCAATTACAACATGAGCATCGCAGTGTGGGTCGGCTTGATAGCGCTTGCAGGTCTCGATGCGGAGACCGGCGTTGTGATGCTCCTGTATCTTGATCTTGCCTATGACAAATGGAAGAAGGAAGGCAGGATGATCACCGAGCAGGACCTCAAGGATGCCATACTGTTCGGCGCAGTGAAGAGAATCAGGCCCAAGCTGATGACCGTGAGCGTCATACTCGCGGGCCTTATCCCGATCATGTTCAGCGACGGCGCAGGCTCGGACGTGATGAAGCGCATTGCTGCTCCCATGATCGGCGGCGTGATCACTTCAGAGATCCTCGAACTGACCATCTATCCTGCAATCTACCTGATATGGAAGAGGCGGGAATTGAAGAAACAGGGGGCAGGAGACAGTAGACAGTAGACAGGAGACAGGAGACAGGAGAATCGTTAAGGGATGGTTATTTCCGACCCCCGAATCCCGACACTGAACTCCGACCTCGAACCTTCTCTCACTTCTTCGGCGGGTTCATGGCGGCGTCGTAGCGTTTCATGTAGTCATTGACCAGGCGCTCGGGTTCATACCCGAGCGCTTTTGCGTAGAGGCTGAGGAAGCCGCGGATGTAGGCCCGGGCAGGGAGCTTGGTGAAGCTCTCTGCTTCAATGAACTCGATATAGCGTGTGCCGAGCTTTGTCATGTCGGCGATATTGCGGACGGTAATGTTGCGTTGTTCCCGCAGGACCTTGAGGACCGAACCGGAAAACTCCGTGATCGCTGAAGGAAGTGGTTGCGGCGACGGTATCACGACGGCATGCATCGGCATCGGGGGCGGCACAGTCGCCGGTATTGGCCCAGCACTTTTGAGGTATTGGTTGTCAGCCTCCAGGGACAGGGAAGGCTGCAGGGGCTGTGTCTGATAGCTTTTTTTAGCCGGTTGCGTCGCGACCGGCGCCGGCGGCTCGTAGGACTGGCGGAGCAGTGCGTCGTACCGCTTCCGGGTCTCTTCGTAGACCAGCGTACGGTAGGCCTCTTCGATGCGCTGGTTGATCGAGGTTGTTTCTTCCGCCGAGAAGAGGGAATAGAGCGCGATGGAGTTCGGTTCATAGATCTTGCGCATCCGCTCGTAGGCCCGGTGAATGTCCTGCGACGAGGCATCAGTATTGATCTCGAGGAGCTCGTAGTAGTTCAGGTCCTCTATTTTTTTTATCATGGCGGCGCTCCCTTGTTAGTAGAGCATGCTGGCGGTCAGCTGCTCTTTCCTGAGCACGTTATGGACGATCCGCTCGATGCAGCGCGCCGGCCGCGAGTAAGGATATTCGATCGCCAGCGGCCGTTTGCTCCGGATGGACTGCCAGACGCAGTCATCGTACTCGACATAGCCCAGATATTCAAGGTTGATGCCGAAGTACTTCTGACAGGCGCTCTTCATCGAAAAACCGATCTGGATGTCGTTCTTGGTCCGCACCTGGTTCACGATGAGCTTGGGCCGGAACTTCATCATTTCGAGCTCCAGGGCCTCGCCGCTTTCCGGCTCCAGCTGTTTGATGCGTTCGATCAGGTCGTAGGGTGTGCGGATCCCCATGCTGTTCTTCTGGTCCATGGCCGCATCGATCAGGTCCTTGATGTTCTGGCTGGTCACGACCCTCTTGAACCGGCGGTAAAAAGCGCTCTTGATGAACCGGTAGGCGTTCTCTATGGCCGTAGGCTCCGGCAGCACCACGAGAATGCCGTGGTCGGCGAACAGAAAAAAATCAAGGATATTGAAGGAGGTCCCGGCGCCGAGGTCCAGGAGAATGTAGTCGGCATCAAGGGTTTCGAGGTGTCTCAAAAGGCGTGCTTTTTGCGCGAAGTTGGGGTTGGCCGCATCGAGGAAGTCCTGGGCGCCGCTCACCAGGCTCAGGTTCGGGATGCTGGTTTTGATGATCACTTCCTGGATGGTCTCGACGCGGCGGTTCAAGAAATCGGAGAGCGTCATTTCCGGCACGCCGATGCCGAGCGTTGTGTGCAGGTTCGCTCCGCCGAGATCGGCGTCCACGAGCAGAACCCGCTTCTTCAGGCGGGCGAGGGTGATGCCGATATTGCCGGTGATCAGGCTTTTTCCGATGCCGCCCTTGCCGCCGCCCACGGCCCAGATCTCTTTCTTGCGCAGGGCGTTCTGGAGCTCTATCATTCGGCCTGGTTCTTCCCGGTTGCAGCAGTGACCGCTGTTTCCGCTGTCTCGTCCGAAGGGGTCTCTTCCTCCGGCGTCAGGTCCGCATAGGCGGCCTCTTCCTCGAGTATTTCCGCCTCACTGGCCGGCGCTGCCGTGGCGTTTGCATCACCTGCCGCGCCTGCAGGGACCTCTTCCATGACCTCCTCGCCCGGCTCAAGCTCCTGGAACTCCTTGAGCGTCGGCAGGGACGAGAGGTCCTTTAATCCGAAATACTGCAAAAAATCCTGGGTGGTGCCGTACATCATGGGTTTGCCCGGCACATCCTTCTTTCCCACGATCTTGACGAGTCTGCGCTCCATCAGGTTCCGCATGATGCCGCCGATGTTAACGCCGCGGACCGCTTCCACTTCGGTTCGGGTGATGGGCTGCTTGTACGCCACGATGGCCAAAGTCTCCAGCGCCGGTTTCGACAGCCTGGTAGATACCTTGACGGCCTTGAACTTTCTGATCCAGCCGAAGTGCTCCGGTCGCGTCGCGAGCTGGTATCCGCCCGCCACCTCGGCCAGCATGATGCCGGCGCTCCGGTCGTCGTAGTCCTGCCTGAGCACGGCGAGCTGCATGTCGATCTGTTCCGCTGTCGCTTCATCGAAGATGCCCTTCAGTTTGTCCATGGAGAGCGGGTTGCCTGAGACGAAGAGCAGCGCCTCAAGCGCTGATTTCAATTGTTGATCTTCCAATTTCACTACCTCTAATAAAAGTTTGAGTGTTGTGTTAAGGATCAGTTCATTGATGCTGGAAACGAAAAGCGCCGAAGCTTAAAAAATCTTTGACACGGATCGAGTCGGATAAAAAACGGATAAAAGCGGATAGTTCACGGGAAACAGAT
>JANPMZ010000259.1:0-2382 GCA_031427195.1 Nitrospirota bacterium | reverse complement strand
GTCGAGGAACTCGGTCTCGCTTTCCATTCCCACGGGCAAAGCAGGGCCGAAGGCGATTTTGGGGTGCGGATTGAACCCCTGGGAAAAAGCGAGCGGGATATGGGCCCGGACGGCTGCGCGCTGTACCAGCGTCATGAGGTCAAGGTGCGACAGGAATCTGAGCCTGCCGGTCTTGGTATAGCGTATTCGTATTTTGGTGACCAGCGTTTCGCCGGAGGGGGCAGTTGTTCCAGCCGGTTGCGCGACCGGCGCGGCGATCGCTGCTGTTGGCTTGCCAAAGGACTCCCTGCCGCCGTCCTTGCAGGCCATGCCGCAGGCTTCGCACTTCTCGCGGCAGTTCGGCGTCACTTCTGCTTTGAGCGCCCGGTTGTACTCCCGCTTCAGGAACTCCTGAGTAACACCAGTCTGTACGAATTGCCAGGGCAGTTGTTCGTCGAGGCCGAAGCTCCGGCTCGCATACGTTGCCGGGTCGAGCCCGCAGCTCCTGAAGGCCTCGGTCCATTTCTTAAAGTCAAAACACTCGGTCCAGCCGTCGAACCTGCAGCCAAGCTTGACCGCCTCTTCAATGACGTTGCCGAGGGCGGCATCTCCGCGCGCAAAAGCGCCTTCGAGCACGCTCGTTTCCGCATGGTGCGGCTTGAGCGCGATGCCCTTTTTTCTGAGTCCCCGTTCGAGGTAGGCCTGCTTTGCCTTGATCTCTTCGCGCGTGGCCTGGCCGAACCACTGGAAGGGCGTATGCGGCTTCGGCACAAAGGTCGAGACGCTGACATTGATCTGGATGTGCCGACGCGACTCGCGCTTGCCCACCGCAAAAATGTTGGCGACGAGCCGGATGATACCGTCCAGGTCCTCGTCGGTCTCGGTGGGCAGGCCGATCATGAAGTACAGCTTTAGCACGCTCCAGCCGCTCGAGAAGATAACGGCAGCAGCGTCCAGGAGGTCCTGCTCGGCCAGCGGTTTGTTGATCACGCAGCGGAGGCGTTCGGTGCCTGCTTCGGGCGCCAGGGTGAAGCCGCTCTTGCGCACGCCGGCCACGGCGCGGATCATCTCCGGCGTGAGCGTGCCGATGCGGAGCGACGGCAGCGATATGGAAACCCGGCTTGCCCGGTAGCGCAGGACGAGGTCCTCCATGAGCGGCTGGATCGCGGAGTAGTCGCCGGTTGAAAGCGATGCCAGCGACAGTTCGTCAAAGCCCGTGCATTCTATGGATTCCCGCAAAAGGTCCTTGACGCGCTCCGGGCTTCGCTCGCGGTAGGGCCGGTAGATTATGCCTGCCTGGCAGAAGCGGCAGCCGCGGATGCAGCCCCGGGCGACCTCGACCGTGACCCGGTCGTGCACCGGTTTGAGCAAAGGGATGAGCGGCTGTGCAGGCCAAATTGCCGTCTCGAGGTCCCGGATCACGCGCCGTTTTACCGATTTCGTGCCAAGGGCCGGCACGTAGAATCCGTCGCAAGCGGCCAGCGCCGCAAGGAACTCTTTCCTGCCCGGATGCTGCCGGCGCAGTTCGACGAGCTCGTGCATGGCTTCTTCAGCTTCGCCGATAAAGAACGCATCGATGAACGCGGACAGCGGCATGGGGTTCACGGCGCAGGGACCGCCGGCGATCACGATCGGATGGTCATCGGTGCGGTCAACGGCTCTCACGGGGATTCGCCCCAGTTCCAGCCCGACGAGGATATTGGAGTAGGACAGCTCGTACTGGAGCGTGACGCCGATGATATCGAATTCCGCCAGCGGGAGGTTCGATTCGAGGCTGGTGAGCGGCCTGCCTGAAGCACGGAGCTTCTCCTCGTAGTCCGTCCAGGGGGAAAAAACGCGCTCGCAGGCCGTGTCGTCTCTGCTGTTCAGGACCTGATACAGGATCCTGAGGCCCAGGTGCGACATGCCGACCTCGTAGGTGTCGGGGAAGAACAGGCAGACCTTCGTCCGTACGGTCGCAAGGTCCTTGTGCACGCTGTGAATCTCGTTGTTGATGTATCGTGCCGGTTTGGTAACCAGCGGCAGAAAGTCTTCGAGCATGGGACTCCTTAGTGGCAGGGTTCGGGGTACAGGGTACAGTGGGGGCGAGGGCAGGGTCTAGATTCGCTTTCGCACTTCCTGACCCCTGGCCCCTGTACCCTGGACCCTGATTTTTTAGTAGAACAGCATAAACCTTCGGATCTGGATATTCAAGAGCAATCCGAGTGCAAGGAAGGTGGTGATGACCGCTGTGCCGCCGTAGCTCACCAGCGGAAGCGGCACGCCGACCACGGGCACGATGCCTGCGGACATGCCGATGTTAATGAAGACATAGAGGGCGATCATGGAGACAATGCCGCCTGCCATCAACGCGCCCATACGGTCCCTGGCGTTTCGGGCCGTATCAACGCCGAGGAGCAGCAG
>JANPMZ010000258.1:0-7334 GCA_031427195.1 Nitrospirota bacterium | reverse complement strand
TCATTTCGGCCATGGTCACCTCAGCACCGAACGTCCGGTAGATGAAAGCGAATTCACTGCCGATCACGCCGGCTCCAACGATGAGCAAACTTTTAGGAATTCTTTTCAGTTGGACGGCATCATCGCTGGTCATCACCTGTTCGCCGTCAAAAGGAAAACCGGCCAGTTTCGCCGGACGAGAACCCGTGGCGATGATAACCTTGTCCGATCGGACGTCGACGATCGAACCGTCTTTTCTCTCGACCCGTACGATATCCCCCGAGCTCAGTGAACCGCGCCCTTCGATAAGAGCAACACCCCAGCTTTTCAACAAACCCCGAATGCCTTTTATCTGCGCGGAGACGATCTTATCCTTTCGCTCCAGAATCCTTGACCGATTGAACCCTATAGTCCCGGACACCTCAACGCCAAATTCGTCTGCACGACGGGTGCGCTCCAGCGCTTCCGCGGATGCAATGAGCGTTTTCGTCGGAATGCATCCCCGGTTCAAGCAGGTCCCGCCAACTTCGGCATGTTCAACCACGGTTACCTGTGCGCCTTTTTGCGCAGCCCGAATCGCGGCCACGTAGCCGCCGGGACCCGCGCCTATGATCGTCAGCTTTACCGTCATGGTCCCTCCCTGCAGTTCATCGACGAGATTGCAATCCGCATTATCGTGCGTTATCGTGCAGAACCTGATCACTGCACCAGTTATGCCTGGGGCTCGTCAAACAAATGATAGGTGTGCTAACAGAAAAGGGAGAGCATACACTCTCCCTTTTCCCTTAATAACGCTGGTCGCGGTTACTCACCCATAACAACCGAAACTATTTTTCTTCTTCTTTTAAGAACTTTTCATATTCAGCTTTGCTCATGAGATCGCCCACTTCGGACGGATCGCTCATCTCAACCACGACGAGCCATCCATTGCCATAGGGATCTTCATTCATGATCTCGGGAGAATCAGCAAGGTCTTCGTTGACCTCGACAACCGTACCCGTGATCGGACTGACCACCGGCGACGTAGCCTTCGTTGATTCAATCTCGGAGAGCTCCGAATCAGCGTCTACTTCAGTATCAACCTCGGGGAGATCGACATATACGATATCGCCGAGCTGTTGCTGCGCAAAATCACTGATGCCAATGGTTGCGCGCTTGCCTTCAACCCGCACCCAGGAATGATCTCTATGATACTTTATATCGTCAGGATTCATTTAGTACCTCCAGAATGATGGAACGAATTAGAATGAGTTTGTTTTTATCCTATGTGCCTTGTTTTGTCAAGCGAAAATAAAAAAATGGCAAGGGATCTGGAAAATAAAAAAGGGGATGCAATAGCGCATCCCCGAGAACGTGTTCAAGCCTTATAATGCAGGCCTAAGTCTAAGCCACCGCAGATACGGTTGCCCTGACCACCTCTGTTTTTTTCATCACACCCTGTACTGCAGCAACCATATCGATCGCTTTTTTCGGGCAGCGCGCCGCACACATCCCGCAACCGATGCACGTTGACTGGTCAACGAGATGAACAGCCTGCGGACCGCCGGAAATAGCGTTCACCGGGCAAACCTTGGAGCAAACATCGATGCCGGCGCACCTGGCTGGGTCGATCCGTGCCTTGGGGCGCGCCGGAATGAAATCATGGATCGCACCGGTGGGGCATTTTTTAACACAGAGTCCGCAGACGATGCACGTGCTGTGGTCGATACGCGCCAGGTTGTTGTCGATCTTAATAGCATCCACCGGGCAGGTTCGAACGCAGATGCCGCAGGCGATACATCCGACCTGGCATTTCTTTTTTACATCGAGCCCCTTGTCCCTGCTGTGACAGCTGATGACCACTGCCTTGGACATCAGTGCCAGTTCAATCACCTGTTTGGGGCACGCGGCTACACACTTGCCGCAGGCCGTACATTTTTCCTTATTGATGATCGGCAGGTTATCGGCGCTCATCGTGATCGCGTCAAACGGGCAGGCGCGCATGCACGTTGCATATCCAAGACACCCATATTCGCACGATTTGCCGCCTCCGGCTGCTAACACCGCGGCAGTGCAATCCTGTATGCCGGTATAGATGAACTTCCGCTGGCTGCGGCTCGTCCCTCCCTGGCAGAAGACCCTCGCGATCCTGGGGTCGACTTTTTCCGCTTTCTTGCCGGTGATCTCGGCGATCTTTTCAGCGACCGGAGACTTTCCCGGTGCGCAGAGGTTTACGGCAACGTCAGGATTCCCAACCACCGCCTCGGCATATCCCATGCAGCCGGCGAAACCGCAGGCCCCACAGTTTGCGCCCGGCAGGATATCACGGACCTTTTCGATCTTGGGATCCACCTGTACGACAAAGCGCGCGGCAACGATGGCAAGCGCCACGCCGAAAACGATGCCGAGTGCGGCAAGAACCGCGAGAGCCAGATAGATTGTCTGCGGGGACACATATTCCATGGACTCGACCGAGCCGCCGACTCCGGCCTGCGGGAGAAGGTTATTGAAGAATACACCCGCGACATGGTTGAGCGCTTGTGCAAAAATATACATTAATTGTTCATACATGTTTTTTTACCTTCTTCATTCATTTTCTTAAAGCGTGATCATCCCTGAAAATCCTAAAAAGGCAAGAGCGATGAGCCCTGTCAGAATGAATGAAATAGGCAAGCCCTGAAAGGATTTGGGAATATCCGCAAGCTCCAGCTTCTCCCGAACACTTGCCATGATAATGAGGGCCAGGCTGAACCCAAGACCCGAACCCAGGGCAAGGGCCATGCTCTCGAAGAGGCTGTAGTGTTCATCGGCGTTGATGAGCGGCACGGCGATGATGACGCAGTTCGTCACGATCAGCGCCAGGTAGATCCCCAGTTTATAGTACAGCGCCGGGGTAACTTTCCTCATGATCGTGTCCGCCGCCTGTACGAAGGCCGCTACCACGCCGATGAAAATAACGATCTTCAGGAATCCAAGCTGAAAGGGAACCATGACATACGTATATATCAGCCAGTTCAAGGCCGCCGAGATCAGCATAACCGCTGTAAAGGTAAAACTCATGCCTACCGCCGTCTCCATCTTCTTGGTAACGCCGAAGAAGATGCACAGCCCGAGGTAGCGCGCAAAGACGAAGTTATTAATAAGCGCCGATGCAATAAATATGGTGAATACTGTTTCCCACATGTTCCCTCCAGGTTACTTCATTTCCACAATCCGCAATCGCTAATGCGCTCCTCCGCCCGACCCCGTACCGCCGTAGAACCTGCGGTCTATCCAGTTGAGGAAGCCCATGATAAGACCCATGGCGAAAAACCCGCCCGTGGGTAAAATCATGATCAGGAGCGGTTTCAGCGGTTTGCCGTCCAGCGATAATATCTGGTATCCCCAGAGCGCTCCCTTGCCGAGGAATTCCCTGAAAACACCGATCAGCACCAGGGCGAGCAGAAAACCCATCCCCATTGCCGCGCCGTCAACAATCGACGGCAACAATTTGTTCTTGCTCGCGAACATCTCCGCCCGGGAAAGAACGATGGCGAAAGCGACGATGAGCATGATATAAAGACCCATATCCTTGTAAACCGCTCTTTGGTAGGCGGCCATCACTTGATCGGTCACCGTGACCCAGGTGGCAATGATGAACATATAGGAAGGGATGCGTACTTTCGGACTAATAAAATTTCTGAGGAGAGAAACGGTGGCATTGACCATGGTCATGACGAAAAGCACCGCCACGCCCATGAGAAATCCGTTCTTCACGCCGCTCGTAACGGCCACGGCCGGGCAGAGCGAAAGGGCAAGCCTGAAGACCGGGTTTTCGCCGAAAATACCGTTTTTGACGATGGTCCCGTAATTGACCGTATTGCTCATTTGATCACCTCCGCTGGCGCCGTCTTGAGGCCCGCTCCATACGTATCAACGAGCGTCTGTACCGCGTCCTTCACGCCGTTCGTTACGGCGCGGCACGAGATCGTTGCGCCCGTTATTGATTGAATATTCTCTTTGGTTTCCCCTTTTATCAATTTAATTTGCGGCAGCGACTTCCCCTTAAACTGATCGGTGAAGCTCTTCTCCTCAATCTGATCACCCAGGCCGGGCGTCTCACCATGGCGCAGGATTTTAACGTCCTTGATCTTCAGATCGGTGTCGAGAGAAACGAGCATCTGAATGAAACTTGAATATCCTTTACCCGCGGTGCTGGCGATATAGGCTACCGGCTTCGCGCTGGAGGTGGCGAGGTAATACTCAAAAGACTTGCCGTGGATGGTCCAATTCCCCGCCGGTTTAATAGGATCGGTGGCATCAGGCGCCATCTCTTTCAGCGCCGCTTCCTTTTCCTTCTTCTCGGCATAAAATCTCACCGGAGAGGTATATTTATACGTGACCCCGATGATCAAGCCCGCGCCAATAAAGATTGCGACAAGGCCCAGGGTTATCTTCACTAATTCCTTCATCTCTTCACCCCCTTGGCCTCGGCCTTGCCGAAGACCGGGCTCCTCATGCCGCGGTCAAGGAGCGGCGCAAAGCAGTTCATCAGGAGGATAGCGAACATGACCCCTTCAGGATACCCTCCCTTGAGGCGGATAAGCACGGTCAGCGCCCCGCAGGCAATGCCGAACACAACCTGCGCGCTGCGGATCGACGGGCCGGTCACGTAATCCGTTGCCATGAAGAATGCGCCGAGGATAAGACCTCCGGACATCATATGGAAGATGGCGTCGCCTGACAGAAGCCCTTCCTTGCCGCCAAACAGCCAGGAAAGGATACCGACCGTCGCAATGAACGGCAGGGGAACATGCCAGGTTATATACCGCTTCATCAGGAGGAACGCTGCCCCCAGCAGGAGCGCGATCACGGACGTTTCTCCCAGGGAACCGGCACGGTTACCCAGGAACAGATCCTGATACAACGCGGCCTTGCTATGAAAAACCTCGAGGAGTTTTGACATCCCATCCTCTTTTAAAAGGACCAGCGGCGTGGCCGTGGTCTTCGCATCCATGGCCATGCCCAGTATCGTGGGTTCCGTGAACGTGGTCATCAACTTGGGGAAGCTGATCAGGACAAAAGCCCTGCCGATGAGCGCGGGATTGAAGATGTTGAACCCGAGGCCGCCGAAAAGGTGTTTGGTAATGACAATGGCGACAAAGGACCCGACCGCCGGGATGTACAGGGGAATATTTGCGGGAAGGTTCATGGCCAGGAGCAGGCCCGTCAGGAATGCGCTGCCGTCAGAGATAGTAACAGGCTTCTTCAGCATCCACTGCACCGCGGCCTCGGAGAGCAGCGACGAGACGAGGCAAACGAGATAGACCAGGATGGCCGGCATGCCGAAATAATAAACCGACAGGAGCGTGGCCGGAAGAAGCGCGCCGCTGACCGTCCACATGATCTTCGCGGTGCTCTCCGTATCGTGCATGTGCGGTCCGATCGAGACGATCAGCCTGGATTGCTCTTTTGGTTGTTCCTTTACGGATGGTTCCATACGCTTATCCCTCGTTAGATTCAGATGTCAGACGACAGACCGGGTCAGAAGATTCTGTCTTCCGTCTGTCTTCCGTCTGTTAATTCTTCTTCTTCGCCAGTTCGCGCTTTGCCTTCTTTACCCACTGGACGATCGGCCGGTTCGCCGGGCAAACGAAGGTACAGGAACCGCACTCAAAACAATCCATCAGGTTGTAGTCTTTGGCATCTTCGTAATGGCCCTTTTCTATATAGATGCCGAGAAGAGACGGTTGAAGCATCATGGGACAGACGTCGATGCACCTGCCGCAGCGTATGCAGGGGCCGTAGGCTTTCACGACCACTTCATCCCTGGGCAGGACGAGGATGCCCGAAGTCCCCTTGATCACCGGCACCTCCAGGTTATGCTGGCTCATGCCCATCATCGGGCCGCCGGCGACAACCTTGGCCGCATCCTCGGTGAGACCTCCCGCTTCTTCGATCAACTGCAGAAAAGGCGTACCGATACGGGCAAGAAAGTTCTTCGGTTCCTTCACGCCGCGACCGGTCACGGTCACGTAGCGCTCGACCAGCGGCCTGCCGTAGCGCACAGCAGTATAGACCGCTTCCGCCGTTCCGACATTATGTACGACGACACCGACATCCATGGGCAATGCTCCCGCGGGAACGGTCCGGTGCGCGATCGCCTTGATCAGCATTTTCTCGGCGCCCTGGGGATACTTGACTTTCACCGGCCAGACCTTGAGCTCAGGCAATCCGGCAACTGCTCTGGTCATGGTCTCGATTGCATCAGGCTTGTTCGCCTCGATGCCGATATACCCTTTCTGAACGCCGAGGATCCTCATCAGGATCTTGAGGCCTTCAACGATCTGCTGCGGCCGTTCGAGCATCAGACGGTGGTCGGAGGTGAGATAGGGTTCACACTCGGCGCCGTTCAGGATCACGATGTCGATCGTTTTCTCTTTGGGAGGACCAAGCTTCACATGGGTCGGGAACGTAGCGCCTCCCATGCCGACGATGCCTGCCTCCAGAACGATCTTTTTGAGTTCCTCCGGCGACAGCAGCGCGTAGTCCGTATTTTCCCTGAGTCCCGCCACCCACTCATCCCTGCCGTCACTTTCGATGACAACGGCAGGCAGATCGATCCCGAGCGAATGAGGGAAGTTCCCGAGCGCGACCACTTTACCCGAGATCGAAGCATGGACGGGCGCAGAGACAAATCCGGTGGTTACCCCGATTTTCTCTCCTTTTTTCACTTCCTGTCCGATCACCACGACTGCTTTCGTGGGCGCTCCGATATGCTGGCTCAGGGGTATGATTACTCTCGTGGGGATTGCTGCGGTAACGGTGGGTTTGTGCGCTGTTAGATGTTTGTTGCCTGCGGGATGCACACCCCCGCTGAAGGTATCGTGCGCTTTCATTGTGGCTTCCATGCGGTCTCACCTGTCATAACGTTAGTTATAAGAAACGTTGAAATTTGAGTTTGAGATTTATTAAAAAAGCCGCTGCGTTTATAACAGAACGATGAACAAGTGTCAAGCGAATTTTTGCGGGACAATTATCGTAACAACGCGACATTGTTGCATTTCAAAGCAACCTCGAATATTCAAGCCATAGCCGGTCGGAAGCGTACAACGGGTACGATATACAGTCAAAAAAACAGGATTGAAGAAACAGAGGAAGCTCCCCTGGATCTCAATCCTGTTGATGAATAGTACCAACCTGTTACGCAACCTGTACGACTTCCGTCACCTCGGGAATCTGCTGTTTTAAGTGCTTTTCAACGCCCATTTTGAGCGTCATGGTCGACATGGGACAGGACCCGCAGGCCCCTTTAAGCCGTACCTTCACGACCCCGTTATCTTCCACGCTCACGAGTTCGATATCGCCGCCATCCCGCTGGAGTGTCGGCCGCACCT
>JANPMZ010000257.1:0-5018 GCA_031427195.1 Nitrospirota bacterium | reverse complement strand
GCAACAGCGTAGACCTTGTCGTTCTGCTCCAATGAGGTCACTGCTCCCCGTTTTTCCGCATCCCAGATCTTTACTGTTTTGTCCAGGGCGGACGAAACGAGGAACCGTCTTCCCGGAAGGAACGCGATGGACGTGATATCGCCGGTATGCCCTTCGAAGGTGAACAGGTCCCTGCCCGAGACCGTGTCCCGCAGGCGCACGAATCGTTTGTCGATCCGCCGGTTCCGCATAAGGTCTATCTCGATCGTCTTCGCCCCATAGGCCACCAGGCTCCGGTCAAGGCTGAATGCGGCGGCGGTCAGGCTGTCCATGTCCTCGGCAAAGGCGCGGGTCTCTTTTTTCGTGTTCACATCCCAGTATTTTATCTTCAGGTCGTTGCTGGCGGTCATGACGTTCCTGCCGCCGGCATCAAAAACCAGCGTGTGGATCCGTTCGTCGTGCCTGCCCATTTCACCCAGTTTGGTCCCGGTGACCGCGTCCCAGAGCCGGACGATCCCGTCGCCGCCGCCGCTCGCGAGGCTGCGCGAGTCCGGCCCAAAATCAATTGCCCAGACCCCTTTGGAATGCGCATCCCGGATCTTGAGTTTTTCGCCCCCCTGCTGCGCATCAAAAAGATAGAGGTCGCTGCTGGAGGTCCCGACAGCGAGCAGCGCTCCGTCCTTGCTAAAGGCGAGGCTGTTGGCCTTGCCGCTGTAGCGCTCGATGCTGAGCTTCAGGGTCTTTGTCTCGGCGTCCCATATCCTGACCGCATTATCGCAGGCGGCAGCCACGAAGCGGCTGTCCGGACTGAAGGCCAGGCTCCTGATCTCTCCTGCTTCGCTTTTGAGCAGGGCATGGAACGTCGGCAAGAGGGAGACCAGTCTGGACAGCTCCGCGTTCGATGCGATGCCCATCTTGCTCATGACATTGTCCACGGCCTTCCGGATGGCCATCTGCTTGGCCGCCAGGGAAGAGTCCTCCATAGGCGCGGGGTTCTCGGTCGAACCCATGGGGTCTGAGCTCAGGGCCTCGATCTCCTCGCCGGTTTTCGTGTCGATGGCGGTAAAGGAAAGCGACGCCGTACCCTCCCAGGAACCGGCGAACCGCTCGTGGCTGTCCACCGAGACGCTGCTGCGCACCAGGACATCAGCGCCGTACTCGGTGCTGATCTTCGCCATTGCAGAAGCGCCCGCATTCTTGATCGCCTCCCACAGGATCCGGTCTTTTTTCAGCTTTTCGCTGAGCTCCGGGTTCATGACCTTCAGGCCGCTGTCCTTCAATTTCCCCTTCAGGGTATTCTCGGCATATTCGACGAAGTCCTCGGCCCCCTTCTTGCTGGTGACGACGACCATAACCGCGCCCGCGCCGGCCCTATCCGCAAGCCGCGCAGCCTCCGCAACCACGCTGCCCAGCATCAGACAAAACAGGGATAAGGCCATCAGGTGTCGATACCATGAGCGACGCAAAGAGTTTCCTTCCTGCTTGAACACCGTGGGCGAGCTCATTGTTTTTTTGAACTCCTTTTTTCAAACGAGATCCGCAACGGTTCGTCGCCGACCAGGCGCAGCGGAAGCGCATTGTTTTTCTCGATGCCATGGACCAGTGACGACTGGAGGCCTTTGAACTCGAGTTCAAGCTCCGCGACCTTCTGATTAAAACTCCGGCGATAGACCTTCACAACGTCCGGCATGGTGGACAGGAATTGTTCAAGCGCTGACAGGTCCTCATGCCGCACCCCGGAAACGATCACCTGATACAGCTTCGGCTTGTTCACACCCTCGGTCCAGTGTTTCACGACCTGGAACACGATGTCCTTGGCATTGGACCGGACCACGTTCTGAATGGACCGCGTCGACGCGTCCGTTCTTCCCAGGGCGCTCGTGTCCGTCTCGCCTGCCTCGGTGTAGGTGGCTGACATCAGGATCTGGGCGTTCGAGGTATTGTACGCCTTTACCTGCAGCACGGACGAATAGAAGACCGCCTTGAAACTGTCGAAGGCGATCTCCCTGCTGAACGCCGAGATGCACTTCCCCACGATGACGATCTCCGCGCCAAAACGCTGCGCCAGCGCCACGGCCTTTTTGGGATTGTCGAAGGCCAGGGCCGCATCGCGCTGCTGGATGCTCTTGACCTGCTCGTCGCTCAGGACCATGATCCCCTTCGCCCGAAACAGGGTCTCGACCTCGGACTGCGCAAAGGCCGTGAGCGCCTTCTTGCCGTCAACGTAGTCCGGCAGCAGCACCACGATCCGGGGCTTGCCGATCCAGTCGTAGATCAACTCGACATCGATGCCGTTCAGATAGAGGTCCTTGTTCAGCTCCCCCTTGCCGATTGACGCCGCGAGCTCGACCACGTAGGAATCGCCCTCCGGCTGCTCGCGCACCACGCGCCACTGCTTCACGTACCCTTCTGATTTGAACAGGATCCGGTCATGGATCAGCTGGAAGTTCTGGACCAGCGCGTCGCTTTTGACCTGGACGCCGACCGCTTTTTGCACGGCATTCTGCATCGCGTCCCTGAGCGCGTCCTTCTTGTGGTCCGGCAAGGACAGCAATGCCTTGCCGGTTGCCGTCACCTCTTCAAGGTCATCTGTTGCCCAGGCCGGAGCGGGCATCGTGACCAGGGTGCTCAGAAAAAGGAAAAGCTGGATACAGAGTACAAAATACGTTAATGGATTTTTTTTAATCAACATGATTCACCAGTGCAATCGTTATCGGCAGGGTATCCGCACAAAGCGAAAGAAAACCGCTACGGCGCATGCTTTTTCTCCTCCAGCAGCTGGAGCTTTGCCATATCGAGCGCTTTTTTGACATCCGGCACCAGGGCGCTGTCGGGATAGAGCTTCATGAACTCCTCGAATTCACGGATCGCCCCTGGCGTGTCGCCCTTTTCAGCACGGTCGAGCCCTTCCTTGAACTCGGCAAGTTCCTCCTCGTTAATCGCTTCGTCCCCCTTTTTGCCTTTCCAGTAGAGCTTGGCATGCGAGTCCTCTTTCGCACCACGAATACCCGCCACGCCTGTGCTCAGGGGAACGGACTTTTTCGGCACAAGCTGGTTCACCTTCTGCTGCATGCTCTTGAGCCATTCCGAAAAACCGGATTCCTTCTTTGCCAGCTCTTCTGCGACCGCCATGGCGCTGAGACCAAGCAGAACAACAAGGACCGCTGTAAATATCTTCTTATTCATATTGCCTCCTTATGAGTGAGAGTAGTTGCTGTTCATTCCGCAATCCGCAATCCGAAATCCGCAATGTTATTTTACCACTCCCAGGTCCGCGGCAAGGTCGTTGTTCTGACGGACCATCCGCGGATCGATGGAGGCCGCCTGCTGGAAAAGCTTTTTTGCCTCTTCCTTTTTATTCATACGAAGCAGGACCCGCGACAGGTTCACCATGGTCCCGGGATCGTCCGGAGCGACCCGGAGCGACGACTCGTAGGCCTGTTTCGCATCCTCGAGCCGCTCCTGCAAAAAGCTGATGTTGCCGATGTTGTTCAGCGCACCGGCGTTCTCCTTGTCAAACGCCAGCATTTTCTGGAACTGCTGCAGCGCCTCGGCATAGAGCCCGTTCTCTCCGAACACGATCCCGAGCTCGGAGAGCGCGGCCAGGTCATCTGGATTCTTTTTGAGCAGCTCGATATAACCGACCGAAAGGGCGTTCAGCCGCTGACGTCCCAGCGCTTCGAGCTCATCAGCGAACCGGGCGTCTATCTCCTGCCGCTTCGCCGCGCCGACCTTGACATCATTGCCCGGCAGCGTCACGGGTTTGAAGAGTTCCCAGGCCTTCTGCGTGACGATGATCTCCGCCTTGCCTTGGGCGGCCCAATCGCGGTACGCTTCGGCCGCCTTCTGCCACGCCCGGGTGAAGGACGAGCCGACCATGGTCATCTCCACGGGGATCCAGACCGTTCCCTGATACCGGACGAGCAGTTCCTCGGGGAAACCCAGCGTCATGCGGTCCTTCTCCAAAACGCCGGTGTTGAACATGATGAAGACATGGCCCGGAACGTCAATGAACGCCGTGCCCACGCCGATGTTTTCCAGGCAGGCGGCGAACAGAATCGACAGGTCGTCGCAGTCGCCGCTCTTGCGGGAGAGCGTGTCGCGCGGATACTGAAGATAGTCCACGCTCGTTGCATTCTCCGAGAACTGCTGGAAGGGGCTGGTGGGATCGACGATATAGTTCATCCCCATCACACCCAACGCCCCGTAGATGCCGCGGGCATAGACCAGCGAGGAATGCAGGTTCGGATAGGCATCGACATACTGCTGGACCACGGACCGGCTGAATTCAACCACCGGGGGGTCTTTGGGCGTCACAAAAGCCCCGAGCTTCGCCTTCTGGTCCCAGACCATGGCGTGCCGTTCGTAGAGCGTGATAGGGAAACTGCGCGTTACGGACCGGGCCTCGCCGGCGATGTAATAGGTGAGCGCGAGCTCGCTCTGAATCGGCGTGTTTTCGGTCACCTCCAGAATCTTGTTGCTGAAGACCGGCTTGAGCTCCAGTTTAATCTCCTGATTCGAGGCGATATCCTGAAGCTGGATCTCCGAGGGATAGTCCATGTAGTCCTTGATCGAGAAAGTGAGCTTGGCCGACGAGAACGGGTTGCCCGAATTGTTCCGGATGATGACCGTCCCGATGGAGTGCGACTCGTAGTACTTGTAGGAGGAGGCGAAGATCTCCCCGATCTCCACCTTGGCGATCTCCATCGGCGGAAGAGACAGTACCGCCTTCGGCGTCGTGGCAAAGACCACGTCGCTGGCCGGGCTCTCATCGCCCTCCTTGCCCACGGCCATGAGCTTGTAATAGTAGAGGGTCTCGTCAACAAGCGGGGCGTCCATGAACACCGTCTTTTCGACCTTGGCCACCGGTTCGAAACCCTCGGTCGGATGCTTGGACCGGTAGACCCGGTAGGAGCTCATGAACGGTTCGGTATTGGGGGTCCACGAAAGCGTGATCTGCTTCTCCAGCGCCCCGATGCTGATCTTGCGGGGTGTTGCCGGAACGAGTTTCGGCGTCACCGCAGAGGCCGGCACCGAGA
>JANPMZ010000256.1:0-5047 GCA_031427195.1 Nitrospirota bacterium | reverse complement strand
CTTCTTTGGCAACATCAGCTACTTTGACGGGAAAACGATTTTTATCAGCCAGACCACGTCCTCGCTTGACGAGCTTGAAGGTCACATCGATCCGGTGCCGCTGGACAACTCATCCACTGCCGGGCTGTCAGCTTCGTCGGAGCTGCCTGCGCATCGCGGCGTATACCTGGCAACGAACTATCATGCCGTTCTTCACGGCCACCCCCGATTCAGCATCGTCATGTCCATGTTCTGCGAAGAGGAAAACTGCGGCATCGACGACTGCAACCGGTTCTGCAACCGCAAGCGGTCCGTCTGCGGCGTGCCGATCGTAGCAGGGGAGACAGGCGCAGGCGGGCTGGCAACGTCCGTCCCGGTAGCGCTCAAGGAATCCGGCGTCTGCATTGCTTTTGGTCATGGGATATTTGCCGCCGGGGAAAAGGATTTTCAGGCCGCGTTTATGCGGATGGCGGAAGTGGAGAACCAATGCAGGGAAACCTATTTCAAGCTGATGGAGCAGAGAAGATGATGGTTTCGTAAAAAGGCCTCACTGCTGTCATTACGAGGAGCGGAGCGACGCGGCAATCTCGATTTATCAGGCAGATACGAACTACGAGATTGCTTCGCTTCGCTCGCAAAGACGGCTTTAAGGACTTCTTACGAGATCATCAAAGATAGTTCAGCCTGAGAAGAGCCTTTGGACCCGGAAAAGTAGGATGAATCTCGATGACGACTGATAAAAACCCCCTACCCCCTACCCCTGAACCCTGTCCTTCTCCTACGGTCTCAGCGTAATAAATATCGTTGCCCCATCGCGGTAGATGAGCATCAGCACGCCGTCCTTGGGCCCGATCTTCGATACGAGCTCGCTGTATTCCTTTACGTTCGCAACAGGCTTGCGCTCCACTTCCAGGATCACGTCTCCCTGCTGCAGCGCGTTCAGTGCCGGGTTGTCCTGGCCGATCTGAGCGACCACTACGCCGGTGATATCAGCAGAGATGTCGAGCCGCTCTCTGAGGTTGGGCGTCAGGTCCTGGACGACCACGTTCTTAAGTATATTCTCGAAATCGAAGTCAGCTTTTTTTGCCACCTTGTTGTCCTGGAACTCGCCCAGAATCACCTGGAGCAACTCTTTTTTATCCTTGCGCAGCACCGTGAGCGTCACGGTCTTTCCTGGTGCATTGTCTGCCACCATATTCCTCAGCATCCGCGAGTCCCCGACCGCTTTCCCGTCCAGCTCGGTGATGATGTCGCCGCGCCTGAGCCCTGCTTTTTCAGCCGGGCTGTCCTTCATCACACCTGACACCAGCGCGCCCGTGGTCTCCTTGATGCCGAGCGACTTCGCCAAATCCGGGGTGATGTTCTGGATGCTGACGCCGAGCCAGCCGCGGATGACTTTGCCATTCTTGATGATGCTGTCCATGACGGACTTCGCCATGTCCGTGGGGATGGAGAAGCCGATGCCCATGTAGCCGCCGCTGGTCGAAAAGATGGCAGTATTGATGCCGACGAGCTGTCCGCTGGTGTTCACGAGCGCGCCACCCGAATTGCCCGGGTTGATGGCAGCATCGGTCTGGATGAAGTCTTCATAGTCCGCGATCCCCACGTTCGACCGACCCACGGCGCTTACGATGCCCATGGTGACCGTCTGGTTCAATCCGAAGGGGTTGCCGATGGCGAGCACCACATCACCGGTCTTGAGCTTTCCTGAACTTCCGATCTGGATGGTCGGCAGGTCCTTGGCGTCTATCTTGACCACGGCGAGGTCTGTTTTGGGGTCGCTGCCCACGATCTTTCCTTTGAACTCGCGCTTGTCGGACAGCACGATCTTGATCTCGTCAGCACCCTGCACGACATGGTTGTTGGTCAGGATATATCCGTTCTCGGATACGATCACGCCAGAGCCGAGCGCAGAGGATTTTTGTTTTCTTTTCTGGCCGGGTTTGCCGTTCCCGTCGCCAAAGAACTTGCGAAAGAGCGGGTCGTTGAACATGTCTCCGAAGGGGTTCTGTTCCATGGTGACCGTGGTGGTGGTCGAGATGTTCACGACCGACGGGCCCGCTGTTTCCGCCACTTCATCAAGGGCGCTGCTCAACTGGGACAGGAACTTGGTGGCTTCGGGCGAGACCTTCGCCTCTTTTGCCGAAAGACTGTTCCCCGAAAGGATGACTGCTGCGATGATGAGTAAAGCAATGAACTCTGTTCGTAGATGCGTCTTGTTCATGATCTCCTCCTTATGATAGTTCTCGTCTAAACTTGAAATATTCGCGCGAATGTTAAGCACGTTTCCTCCCCTTCAAGGGGAGGATTAAGGTGGGGATGGGTCTCGTGGAAGCGGCAACAAACCCATCCTCACCCCAGCCCTCTCCTTGAAGGAGAGGGTGTTTAGTTGAGATCAGCGTTCACGCTATGGAATGACAGCACTACACTGAATAAGTATAGCGCGCATTGTGAATAATAATAAAAAAAATGATGCCTTCTGTCAAGAGGAGTGTAACAAACAACGGGGTCAGACGGATACAGTCAGTTCCAGGCGGGCGCTGTCAAGGAACAGGAGAAGACCCTCGACCTTGTGAAGACGGAACAGCTCCTTCACCGCCTCGCAGTAGATCTGTATCTGGGGACGATAGTGGTCCTTCCAGGCAGCGGCCTCCGCTTCATCCTGCACAACGATGGCCTTATAATCGATCACATACCCGGTGTCTCCCTGAATGACCACGCGGTCCATGATGCCGCTGATGAGCGTTTGTCCGCGGCGGCAGATGAAGGGCAGTTCGGAGTAGGAACTGTCAAGTTTTTCAAAGATCCACGCGAAGGCCGGTGCGGCCAGCACTTTTTTCAGGACCGCATCAGCGTCCACAGAGAAGCCGGCCCGCACCTCAGGACTGACGGCATGCATCTCGGGGTACTCGCCGATGATGCGGTCCAGATCGCAGATGCCCGTTTTCGTATGCTCCTCAAGGCAGCGGTGCAGGATGCTTCCCCGCGTAAGCGGCGATATGGCATTCCCGTTCTTTGCCAGGGCGAGTTGCTCCCCGACATCTTCCCGGTCCGGTGAAATGAAGTCAGTGGCTGTTTTCCATTCGAGCAATGTTGAAGAAGGAACAGGCGCTATGTTTTCCAGGACCATTTGCGCATCGACTATCGTGCGCGTGGTTTCTTCCTTCTGCTCCTTCTGAAAATCTTCGACCGGGCGAACAGGGAGCAGCTCTGCCTGCCATTCAGGATGGGAGGAAGCCGTTACACCAGGACCGTTCTCGTGGCTCTGGTCCGTACTCACGGGGATGGCCTGATGCAGGTAGTTGAGCCATGCGCTCTCCTTGAACGGTTTATTGTTCTTATCCAGCGTCCCGATCATGACCAGGCAGTCCCGGGCGCGCGTCATTGCCACGTAGAGCAGGCGCTGGTGCTCCCGCTGGAGTTCCTGCTTCTCACTTCCCCAAAGATCATCGTACAGGGGGTTGTCCTCACCCTTGATTGACAGTCTCAATCCGCTTTGGCTGTTCTCCACGATCGCGAGCGGGCCAATGGTGACCGATCGCGGCTGCTGGTTCATGGCAGGCAGGAACACGATCGGAAACTCCAGGCCTTTCGCCTTGTGTACGGTCATAATGCTTACGGCGCCCTTGAACCCCGGCAGGTTCATGTCCGCCGTGGCCTCGCGCTGTTCCGCTTCGCGGATGTTCCTGATCCATTCCACGAAATCCTGGAGCGTGGTGTAGCCCCTGCGGTCGAAATCGCGCGCCGTATCGAGCAGCTTGTCGAGGTTGAAGATCGCCTGCGCATTGCGCCTGCCGAACCGCACATAGGCGCCCGTGTCGGCGATGATCCGGTGCATGAGCACCGAAAGCGGGGCCAGGCCGGCATTCCGCTCCCAGCCCTGAATGAGCATCCAGGCCTCGGGCCTAAGCTCTTTGAGTCCTTCCAGCATGTCCCTGTTGTCCAGCATCAGCTCCAGTATCTCCTGGTCCGTCATGCCGAAGAGCGCGGACCTGAGCGCCGCGGCGAGCGAAAGTTTGTCGTCCCGGTTCCAGAGGAAGAAAAGCACGTTCAGGACAGCCTGGATCTCATCCTCTTCGTAGAACCCGATCCCGCCGATCACGCGGAAGGGGACGCCTGCTTCCTGGAGCGCTGCTTCATATTTCTTCAGCCGTGTTCTGGACTGGATGAGGATGGCGCAATCGCCAAAGTCTGCGGCCCGCTTTTTCCAGGCGTCTCCCGACTTTCCGTAGATCATGGTGTTGTTGTCCACGACCTGCCTGATCTCCTGCGCCAGGATGGCGGCTTCTTCCGGAGCATGGCCTATCCGGTCATCATCACGCATGAGCGGCGGGAGTTCGATGAGTCTTACGCTGCCCGCATGTTCGGCGCGGTCCGCGTCCGAAGGCTGGTAGGCTTCCCCCCAGAGCGCGCTGAAGACCCGGTTCACGGTCTCGATGACCGCGGGAGTGGACCGGTAATTCTTCTGGAGCGTCAGAATTTCCCTCGCCTCAGGCAGGAGCAGCGTTTCCATCTTGTCCTGGATGTCCCTGATCAGGCGGTAGTTGGCCTCGCGGAACCGGTAGATGGACTGTTTTTCGTCGCCCACCACAAACAGGGTGGGTGCCATGCGCTTCTCCGTGCCCTGGCCCGCAAAGATCTCTTCGGTCAGCTTGTTCAGGATGGCCCACTGGATGTCGCTGGTGTCCTGGAACTCGTCAACGAGAAAATGCAGGATCTTGCGGTCGAGCCAGTAAAGGATCTCCGGCGATTCCAGGCCCTGCAGCAAACGGTAGGCATAGATCTCGAGGTCGTCGAAGTCCAGCAGGCCTTCCCGTAGTTTTGATCGCTGGTAGCGTTCCTCTGCGAGCAGATAAAGCTGCAGCAGGCTGATGGCTTCGTAACCCGCCTGAGCGCGATGGTATGCTGACCTGAACGGTGAAAGGACTTCGGCAACCTGTGCGCACAGCGTTTCATAAACAGGGTAGGGGAACATCTTATCCGCACGGTACTTGCTCTTCGGAATGCGCGGTCGTGTGAGTGGTTCTCCCTGTTGGGTAAAATAGACCGGCACGAGCGCGTCCGCGAT
>JANPMZ010000255.1:0-5911 GCA_031427195.1 Nitrospirota bacterium | reverse complement strand
AAAGTGATCATTTATTGGGCGAGCCAAGACAGCAACATTTGCATTGTTTACTGCCTGTATTAAGCTCATGAAAAGGGGAAAAGTTTGGACCACGCTAGCTCGCTATGAATATGATGGCAAGGAGGAAATGGCGTACATGATTAAAGAACTCGTTAGAAAAGCAATCAGCACGATGCTGAAAACATCAAAAAAGATGGCAGAAAATAATGCAGAGAAGGGTGAAGGCGACTTATAAAAAAATAAAGAAGAAACCGATGTTCTGGTGAAGCATACTGTGAAGAACAGGACGCTCAACAAGATGGTGCGAGAAATAAAAAAACAGATGTAATGAAGACTTCGCGCAGACCCATGTAGTATCAATTGTGTAATTAAACTATTAACCCCAAGGGTTAACAATTCTATTGACAAATGGCCGAGCGATGCTTATAATATTCAAAACGACAAAGCTCAAAAAAGAAATGAACGAAGAGCGGCTCATGGTCAAGAAGCATGGCAATCAGCGCGCGCGTCTTCTCAAACAACGTCTTGTCGAGCTCAGAGCGGCCAATAAATTAGAGGATTTACGAAACCTGCCCCAGGCCCGTTGCCATGAACTAAAACATGACCGCAAAGGTCAGTTGTCAGTTGATCTGGACGGACCGTATCGCTTACTATTTCAACCAGAAAACAATCCGATACCGAAGAAGCCTGATGGCGGCCTTGATTGGGCAGGTGTAACCGAAATTATGATTCTCGGTGTGGAGGATACCCATGAGTAGAAAGAAGAAAAATCAGTTTAAGCCGGACTATGCCGTACTGCCCGGTGATACGCTCAAAGAGACCATAGAAGCCCTTGGTATGTCTCAGGCGGACCTCGCGGAGCGCACCGGCAGGCCCAAGAAAACCATCAACGAAATCATTCAGGGGAAAGCCACTATCACGCCGGAAACAGCGTTGCAGCTCGAAAAGGTCCTCAGCATCCCTGCGAGTTTCTGGAACAACCTTGAGCGTAACTATCAGGAGTCGTTGGCGCGGATCAGCGAGCAAAGCTCTCTGGAGAAGCATGTTGCGTGGCTTAAGAAGATACCAGTCGTTGCATTGATAAAGAATGGCTGGATTAAAAAGCACAACGATGAGGTTCAGCAGCTCAGAGAGGTTTTGAGCTACTTTGGAGTTGCTACTCCGGCGAGCTGGGAAGATCGCTGGATGGGGGAAGCGCAGGTTGCTTTTCGCAAATCAAAATTATTTAAGAGCGATCCGGGAGCTGTTTCCTCATGGCTGCGCATGGGCGAGATTGTCGCACAAAAGACTAAGTGTCAGCCCTATGATGCCAGTAAGTTTAAAGAGGCGCTCAACACGATCCGCAGCTTGACGAAAGAATCTCCGGAAGTTTTCGAACCGGAGCTGAAACGCTTATGTGCGGAAGCTGGTGTCGTGGTCGTACTTGCCAAGGAATTGCCAAAGCTCAGAACAAGCGGCGCGACCTGGTGGTTTAATTCAGACAAGGCTATAATTCAGCTCAGCCTGCGCTATAAATCCAACGATCAACTCTGGTTCAGCTTTTTCCATGAAGCGGGACATATTCTTAAACATGGCAAAAAGGAATTCTTTATTGAAGACAGTGTCGTGAGTGAAAAGGAAAAAGAAGCGGATGAGTTTGCCTCAAACTTCTTGATACCGAAACATCAACTGGATGGTTTTCTCAGGGCGAATACATCCTTGAGCAAAACTGCGATAAATGATTTTGCCGATAGCCTCAATATCGCGCCGGGCATTGTGGTAGGTCGCCTCCAACACGAAAAAAAATTACCGTTCACTCATTGTAACGATCTAAAATGTGGTCTCAAGTGGAAAGACGCGGCGTAACGATCCTAGCGGGCATGTAGCCGTTCAATACCGCTTCGTCTTCTCCCTGTCCTTCCCACAATGCCTCTGGCAGACCTGTAAAGCTAAAACCCGCCGCCTGAATGTTTAAAGAAGATGACGCCCAAAGGCGGCAGGGTCATCGACAACGAGAAATCCTTGCCGTGCGAGCTCACCGGGAGCGCTTCCACGCCGCCGAGGTTTCCCTGGTTGCTCCCGCCGTAGAGGTCGGCATCGCTGTTCAGCACCTCCTGCCACATTCCCCCCCGCGGTACACCGATCCGGTAGGCCGACCGCGCCACGGGCGTGAAGTTGCAGACGATCAGGAACAGGTCGTCCGTGGTCTTTCCCTTGCGGAAGAAGCTGATCACGCTGCCTTCCCAGTCGCTGAGGTCCGCCCACTCGAACCCGTCCTGCCCAAAATCCAGCTCATACAGCGCCGGTTCCCGACGGTACAGGATGTTCAAATGACGCACCCACTGGTGCAGGCCCTGGTGCTGGGGATACTGCATGAGGTGCCAGTCCAGGCTTGCTTCGTGGTACCACTCGTTCCACTGCCCGAACTCCATGCCCATGAAGAGGAGCTTCTTTCCCGGGTGGCCGAACTGGTAGCCGAAGAGCAGGCGCAGGTTCGCGAACTTTTCCCAATCGTTGCCCGGCATCTTTGCCAGGAGTGACCGCTTGCCATGCACGACTTCGTCGTGCGAAAGCGAAAGCATGAAGTTCTCATAAAAGGCGTACCAGATGCTGAACGTGAGCTGGTTGTGGCGGTACTTGCGGAAGAGCGGGTCCGTGGTCGCGTACGCGAGGGTGTCGTACATCCAGCCCATGTTCCACTTCATGCCGAAGCCGAGTCCTCCCAGATAGGCAGGCCGCGAGACCATGGGCCAGGAGGTCGATTCTTCCGCAATGGTCTGGACATCGGGAAACCGGCGGTAGACCTCCATGTTCAGACGCCGCAGAAAATTGATGGCTCCGATGTTCTCTTTGCCGCCGTATTCGTTCGGGATCCATTCGCCCTCCTCGCGTGAATAGTCGAGGTAGAGCATGGACGCCACGGCGTCGATCCTGATGCCGTCGATGTGATATTTATCGAACCAGAAGAGCGCGCTGCTGACCAGGAAGGCGACGACCTCGTGGCGATCGTAGTTGAAGATGTAGCTTTTCCAGTCGGGGTGAAAGCCCTTGCGCGCGTCCATGTGTTCGTACAGGTGCGTGCCGTCGAAGTAGGACAGCCCGTGTTCGTCAGTGGGGAAGTGGGACGGCACCCAGTCGAGGATCACGCCGATGCCGTTCTGATGCAGATGATCGACGAGGAACATGAAGTCCTGTGGCGTGCCGTAGCGCGCCGAGGGCGCGAAGAAGCCCGTGACCTGGTATCCCCAGGAACCATAGAAGGGGTGTTCCATGATTGGCATGAATTCGACGTGCGTAAAACCCGCCTGCTTCACATAGTCCGCAAGGAGCGGCGCCAGTTCGCGGTACGTGAGAAATCCGTTGTCCCGCTCCACCGCCCGCCGCCAGGAGCCGATGTGCAGTTCGTAGACCGAGTAGGGGGCGCTCAGGCTGTTCGCCTGATGGCGGTCCTTCATCCACTCCTTGTCGCCCCACTTATACGTGAGGTCGCAGACGATCGATGCTGTCCGCGGCGGCTCCTCGCAGCGGAACGCGAAGGGGTCGGCCTTGTCCACGGCGTAGTTGTTGTGGCGCGAGACGAGGTGATATTTATAGAGCGTTCCTTCGCCGAGGCCCGGGAAAAAGCCTTCCCAGATGCCCGAGCTGTCGGGCCGGACAACGAGATGGTGGGACTGGGGGTTCCAGGTGTTGAAATCGCCGACAACCGAGACCTGCCGGGCGTTCGGGGCCCATACGGAAAAGTGCGTACCCGCTGCGCCGCCCACGGTCCGCGGATGGGCGCCGAGCTTGTCATAGAGGCTGAAGTGGGTCCCTTCCTTGAACAGGTAAGTATCGTGGTCCGTTAGGAGCGGGCCGGGAGCTTCAGCGCTGGTAATTTTTTTCTTTGCCATGTGTTTCCTCCGAATAACCTAACCCGGACAAGCCGGAATAAAAATCTTCGACAGGATAACAGGATAAAATCTGATAAAAACATCCTGAAAATCCCGTCAATCCTGTTATCCTGTCAAAAAAAGTTTTGTTTTTTCTCTGAGCACTTTGTAAAGAGTTTTACAAGATGCAATGACTACTGCTTCCGCTTCACATACACAGTCCGGTGAGGATAGGGTATCACGATGCCTTTTTGTTTGAACTGCTTGAAGATCCGTTTTCTGAGCTCATGCTGGACCGGGACCTGGTCAGCAAATTCGCGGACCTGGACGACCAGCGTAAAGTCCAGCGAGCTTTCACCGAACCCCGGGATGAACCGTACCTGCGGCGCCGGATCCGCCAGCAGTCCCGGTACTTCTCCGAACGCTTTTTGCGAAATATCAAGCAGGGTTTGTTCAACCCCATCGATGTCCGCGTCATAGCTCACGCCTACCTGGATGTGAAGGGCCATCTGTGGTTCAGGCAGAAAGTAATTGGTGATCACGCTCTGGGAGAGCTTGCTGTTCGGGATCACGACGATATTATTCGGCAGCATCCGTATCCTCGTCGTCCGCCAGGTGATGTCGTCCACATAGCCTTCCTGTCCCGTTTCGAGCCGGATAAAATCACCGACGCGAATGGACCGCTCAACAAGGATATGGATGCCGGCGAACAGGTTCGCCAGCGTGTCCTGTAGCGCCAGGGCCACGGCAAGGCCGCCCACGCCGAGGGCCGTCAAAAGCGGCGCGATGGAGATGCCCATGACGTTCAGCATGATCAAAAAACCGATCATCAGGATTGTGCCCCGGAGGAGCCCTGAGGCGAGGCCCGTGGTCGGGATGGGAAGGTTGCTGCGCTGGACGTAGCCTTTGAAGAGGTTGCCGGCGAGATTCGAGGTCGCCAGGGTCACGGACAGGATAATGATGATATGGATGATCTTGCCGAACAGGCTTATCTGTTTTTCCGGCAGCTCCGACAGGTTGATCCCGACCTGGAGCCCGATGCCGATGGCGAGGTAGATCGACGGTGTCCTGAAGGCTTGTAGAATGGCGTCGTCCAGCAGGGTCTCGGTCTTCTCCGCCCATTTGTGCAGGATCCTGATGGCGATGGCCCTGACGATGAGCAGGACCAGGACCGAGCCCAGGGCGATGGCTGAAGGAATGAGAATTCGTTGGATGTTCGGGTCCATGGTGGCTCCTGGTTGGTTACCTGATTGAGTTTAACAGATAACATGAGGAGAGTAAAGAAAGATGCAGCAACCCAGCCCTTGAGGTGCAGGGAATGAAGGATAAACCTTGCCCCTGAACTTAATCCCCATTTCTCTCCTTGCCCTTTGCAACCACTTGTCGTAAAGATTGCCATAATTCTCGATGCGGTTACGACGACTTGAAGTTTTTCCATTTTGGCAGAATCAAAAGGGTAATGTGTGCTTCAGGGTATTAGGCAAGGGAGGTCCGGGAAAAGTTCCCGGAAAAGTTATGTAAGGGGTGAGTCCGTCAGTTAAGAAGCAAATTCGACGAAAAAAAAGATAGGAATAAGCAAACTTTTTTAACAGGATAACTGGATTGACAGGATTTTCAGGATGAAATGCTTTTATCGGATTTTATTCTGTTATCCCGTTCCGTTAGGATGAGGGTACACTTCTATCCATATTTTCCATGATCAGGATTCGCTTCCGGATATCCTCGGGTATGGCTGTCTTCTTTCCTTCATGGTAGTTGTACATCACAACCACGCCGTCACCTTCTGCCGCCACCTTTTGATGCTTGTGGCTCACGACAAGATATTTCATCGTGAACCGGTCCTCTGCGATGTCAATGATCTTTGCGCCAACGGAAACGGTGTCGGGATAGGTAAGGGGAAGCCGGTATTTACAGCTGGTGGATCCCAGGATCGGACCGATGCCGGTCTCGTCCTTGTACTTGTGCAGTCCGAGCTTCTCGGAGTACAGGATGCGGGCGCTCTCGAAATATCGGAAGTAGGCGACGTTGTTCACATGCTGGAACGCATCCATGTCGCCCCAGGC
>JANPMZ010000254.1:0-5281 GCA_031427195.1 Nitrospirota bacterium | reverse complement strand
AAAGGAGAAACAAGCCATGCACACGATATTCTTTTTGATCGTATTTATCGTCTCCCTATTCATCTCTGCCCCGCCCTCTTATGCAGAAGACGACTGCCTGCAATGCCATGAGGAGCTTGCGCAGGGGAAAAGTGTTCATGCTGCTGTTGCCATGGGCTGCTCCACGTGCCACTCGGCGATCGATGCGCGGGCGATTCCCCACAAAAAAAAGAACAAGATCGGCAAAGGGCTTTCTGCAGAGCAGCCCGACTTGTGCTACGGGTGTCATGACCAAGCGCTCTTTACAGGAAAGGTCGTCCATGCAGCCCTCTACTCACAATGCACCGGGTGCCACAATCCTCATGCGAGCAAAAATGCAAAGCTCCTGACCGCCGAACCACCATACCTCTGTTATGCCTGCCATGACAAAGCCGCCTTTACCAGGGGAAACGTACATGCTCCCGTTGCGAAGGGACAATGCACCGCATGCCACGCACCGCATGCGTCGGAGAACGCTTCGCTGCTCGAAAAACCGGTCCAACGGCTCTGTGCCGACTGCCATGCAGGCAAGTCTGACGGCAGGCATATCCTCGCAGGATACGGGAACAATGACCTTCACCCGACACAGGGACGGCCCGACCCGTTGAACCAGGGCAAAGAATTTTCATGCACAAGCTGTCATTCGCCGCACTCTTCGAACAGCAAAGCGCTGCTGGCGATCGAATCGACCACCAGCAGGGACCTTTGCCTTACCTGCCACACCAAGATCATGGTCCGGCCGTAACAATCCGAGACTGATGCGATAATCCAAACCTGCTGCCCTCGTTTTTATTATCATCTTCGTCATATCCCTCTGGCGCTGGTGGTAACCCTATGATGCAGGTCATAGCGTTCTTGCGGCCTTCATGATATACTGTAAACATGAAACTGACCACCTGCAGAAGAATGAAGCAGGTGCTGTTTATCGCATTCGTTTTTTTCATCCCGTACTAATGAAAAAGGAGCGTCATTATGGAAACGATCGACCTCAAGAAGGAAATAAAGTTTACACCCAACCGGATATCGCGGGAGATGTTGTCGGACAAACCAGAGATGCGTGTTGCGCTCATGTGCCTTGAAGCCGGCCAGAAGCTTGACCCCCATAAGGCCCCGCTGCGGC
The DNA here is from genome assembly GCA_031427195.1 of Nitrospirota bacterium. GTDB lineage: Bacteria > Nitrospirota > UBA9217 > UBA9217 > UBA9217 > GWC2-56-14. The sequence goes on along the minus strand of JANPMZ010000254.1, from coordinate 4,143 downwards.
TCATGATGTACTGTGTCGAGGGCAAGGGTACGTTCACCGTGGGCGAGGAGAAGATCGAGGCAGATGAAAAAACCTGCATCTTCTGCGACCCCAATGTCCTTCACGGGTTTGCTGCAGACAAAGGCGAGAAACTCGTGGTAATGGCAATCGTAACTCCGGTTGATTAATTCTATTGTTTCATAGTATTAATGGAACCTTCCGGCGAGGTCCGCATTCCCCCACACATCGCCTGCTCGCATTTTTTTAAAAAGAGCATACATACTATTGCTTGTCATGACATTTACTCTTGACAAGCAATAGTTTCGTGATAGTATGGGACCAATTTAGTCCCATACATTTATTGGTACCTGCGTCCTCCACTTGGCTGATGTAATCTGTGATACAATAGATCATCGGTGATCGTATAAAAATCCTATGCTCGTTACCCGAGAAACTGATTATGCCGTGCGGTGTGTGCTCTATCTTGCGCACGAAAAGGACCTGGTGGCCAACGTCACCGAGATCGCCCATGCCATGCGCATCCCCAAGACCTTTCTGGCCAAGATCCTTCAGCGGCTTATTCGCAAAGGGATCGTCGGGTCCCTTCGCGGCATGAACGGCGGGTTCAGGCTCGCAAGAAAACCGGCGGACATTTCCCTCCTGGATATCATGGCAGCAATCCAGGGGCCTGCCGGCATCAATGCATGCGCGGTTGACAGCAAGAAGTGTCCTATGAGCTCATCATGCGCGGTTCACCCTGTCTGGGTAGACATCCGAAGGGAGGTGGAGAGCCGTCTCAAAAAGGAAACGATCGACAAACTGCGGGGAAGATAATTTCATACTTTGGGGACAGCGGTCCTGCATAAGGAGGCTACGGTTATGAGTGATTATCAATACGATAATCAAACGGTAAAAGGTTTTATCCTCTCCTCGATATTCTGGGGAGTGGTCGGCATTGTCATCGGTCTCTGGATATCAGTCCAGATGTGGCTGCCGTCCTGGAACATCGCCCCCTACTTCACCTTCGGACGGCTGCGGGTGGTGCATACCAACGGACTCGCTTTCGGGCTCGGGATCGGCGCTATTTTCGGGATCTCCTACTATATTGTCATGCGGCTGACCAAGCGGCCACTTTTGTTCCCCAAGCTCGCGAGGTTCCATCTTTACCTTTTTAATGCCGCCATCGCGCTTGCTGCACTCAGCCTGTTCCTCGGCATGAACCAGTCCCTGGAATATGCAGAACTTGAGTGGCCTCTCGACATCGGCGTCGTCATTCTCTGGGTGATCTTTGCCGTGAACGTCTTCGGGACGATCATCAAGCGTAGAGAAGAGCAGATGTACATCTCCCTGTGGTACATCATCGCGACGGTCGTGGCAGTGGCCATCCTGTATATCGTGAACAACCTGTCGATCCCCGCCGGGCTCACCAAGTCCTACCATCTCTTTGCCGGCGTGAACAGCGCCAACGTGGAATGGTGGTACGGGCATAACATCGTCGGCTTTATTTTCACCACACCTATTCTTGCAATGTTCTATTATTTTCTGCCCAAATCAATAAACCTGCCGATCTACAGCCACCGTCTCTCGATCATCGCCTTCTGGTCGCTGCTCTTCGCGTATCTCTGGACCGGAGCGCACCATCTCGTCTATACGCCCCTGCCAGACTGGATCCAGACCCTCGCCATCGCGTTCACCCTGTTCCTGATCGCGCCGTCCTGGGGCTCCGTGGTGAACGGCTATTACACGGTCGGCACGGACTGGTCAAAGATGGAATCGAACTACCTCACCAAGTTTTTCATCCTCGGCATCACGTTCTACGGTCTGCAAACCGTGCAGGGACCGACCCAGGGTCTTCGGGTCGTAAGCCAGTTGATCCACTACACCGACTGGGTCCCCGGCCACGTGCATATGGGTACCATGGGCTGGGTAACTATGACCATAGCGGCATCGATCTATTATATTATCCCCAAGATCTACAACACGCAAATCTACAGCGAAAAAATCGCGAATATCCATTTTTGGCTCGTACTGGTGGGCCAGCTGATTTTTTCGATCACCATGTGGATCACCGGGATCGTCCAGGGGGCGCTCTGGAAGGCCACGAACCCCGATGGAAGCCTGACGTACACGTTCGTTGAGGTCCTGGCAAAGAACTATCCGTATTGGCAAATGAGAACACTCGGGGGCGTGATCTTCACGGTCGGCATGCTCTTCTTCATTTACAATATCATCATGACGATGCGCAAAGGCAGGCTTGATCTTGCTGCTGCGAAGGCATAGGGGGATCACATGGCTGGCAATCTCTATAACAAACCGATTTTGTTCGCTATCGTCGCGGCCGTCGTCATCCTGGTCGGGACCACCGTTACCATGTTCATCCCGATGTTGACTGCGGAAATGCACCCGAAACTGGCGAACCTCAAGCCTTATACCGCGCTTCAACTGGCAGGCAAAGACATTTACCAGCGTGAAGGCTGCAACAATTGCCACACGCAGACGGTCCGTCCGCTGAAGACAGAGGTCATGCGGTACGGCGAGTACTCCAAAGCCGGAGAATTCGCCTACGACCGGCCGTTCCTCTGGGGTTCAAAGCGCACGGGACCGGACCTGGCCCGCATCGGCGGCAAATATCCAGATAAGTGGCATGAGCTGCATTTTGAGAACGCCCAGGCCTTCTTTGCCGCGTCCAATATGCCGGCTTACGGGTGGATCGCGAAGAACCGGCTCGATCCTGCATCGATCGAACAGCATATGAAGGCGAATGATTTCCCCTATACCGCCGACGAGATAGCACAGTTAAAGGACAAAAATGAAATGGAAGCGCTGATCGCGTATATTCAGGTGATCGGCACCTCAGTCAAAAAAGCTCCCGCACCCACGGCGCAGCCGCTGGTCAAGGAAACGCATATCCCGAACCCGCTTGCCGGCGATGCCGCAGCGATCAGGCAGGGAGCGGCGTTGTACGCCCAGCATTGCTCCGCCTGCCATGGCGACAACGGCCAGGGCAGCATCGGCCCAAGCCTGACAGACAAAACCTTCTTCTATGTTGCAGGCGATCTGCCGGACGACGATTACTTTGAAGTGATCAACAACGGCACCCAGCCCAACATGGTCGAAGACGGACGGACGGCAAAGGGCGGCATGCCCTCCTATTCCAGCACACTGGACAAGAACAAGATATGGGCGCTGGTTGCCTATATCAGATACCTCCAGGGGAAAAAATAAGGAGCTACTATGGCCGATGACAACGATAACATCCATGACTTTGAAGCAAAAAGCACGTCGCGCACCCTCCCCTTAGGCTGGCTGCTGCTCTTCTGGGGGTTGATCCTCTTTGGCGTCTATTATGTTGCAGCGTATACGCCATTCATCAGCGGGTGGTCCCAGGAACGCGCGTACACGGACTCGGTGAAACCGTAGCACCGATTAGTTATGAATAGAAAAACCTTTTTGACAGGATAACAGGATTAACAGGATTTTCAGGAAAAAATACTTTTAACGAACGTTATCCTGTTAGTGGCCTGTGACTAGTACACTGTAAATCTAATTCTTGATGGTATCTCGCCTCTTTTTCTCGTCACCCCGGCATGATTTTAGCCGGGGTCCAGAGGTTTAAATCCCTGGATTCTGACTTAGAACGTGCCGGAATGACGGCGTTGAACCATTAACAACTAAGTTTACGATGTACTAGTATCCCGTCAAAGGTTATTGTTCCGGCTTGACCGGATTTGGAGGAATTCATGGACATATCAATTATCGCCACGATTGGTTTTACCGTAGCGGCAGTGATTGGCATCATCGTGCTGATTGTTACGGCCGGCGGCAAGAAGAACATACAAAATTAAAAACTTTTGTCACCGCAGAGACGCAGAGGTGCTGAGAAATTCTGTAATTTGTTCATAAGCCTTTCTCCGTGTCTCGGCGTCTCCGCGGTGAATGTATCGTCATTTAAGCTGCACCAAAATCTATTACGAACTGAAAGACAGGATTATCTTATGGAAAAACAGGCATGGGCATATTTTATGTTCGGACTCGCTCTGGTCGTGCTCTTCGTGATCATCATCGCACATTACTATTCCAGGAAGCGGCACGAGAAGATCGAGGACGCCAAGTACAAAATGCTGGATGACGATGAGTAGAACGTTTCACCGGTTGCGGCGGGCC
>JANPMZ010000253.1:0-1860 GCA_031427195.1 Nitrospirota bacterium | reverse complement strand
CAACAAGCCGCTTGGCCGTGGCTGCCGCGGAAAGGCTTGCGCCCACAATAACAACGTCAACGGTCCGCGCTTTCGTCATAGCTTCGCGACCTCGGCAAGATGCACAACGCGCAGCTTCGTATAAGCGCTAAAGGCTTCGTAGTCGTCAAGGCTTTCGACCACAATGCGTTCCGGGCAGCGCCCTTCCAACAGCCATTTCACCTGTTCTTCGATGGAGATGATCGTAGCCAGGCCCTCGCGGTGCTGCATGCTCGCCGCGCCGGTCGGTGTTGCTACGCGCTGCAGGTCCAGGTTCATGGAACAGCCGGTCTCCTGGCGCAGCGCGTCATATACCTTGACGAAAGCACGGCGATGAGCATTGTAAGCCCGCGTCTCTATCATGTAAAAATCGGTTGGTTTGAGACCTGCGCGCACCTTCGGGTTTGCAAGCAGGGCTTGCCCCAAGGTATTGACCGTGATCGAGGAGGGCAGCAGCGAGTGCAGCACATTGAAGAGCAGCCCGTCTGCAACAACGACTTCAGTTGTTTTAGTCAAAGGCGCGATAAAGCCCTCAAGGCGGTCGTCGTTCATTTCCTGTCCCGATTCAAGGGTCAGCATGATGTCGTATGCATCATCGGCATGGAGCCCGGCTTGCTTACCCAATAAGGCAAGGACAGACGCTGCAAGAGGCGCGTTCGTCCGGAGCTGCCTGTCCGGGATTACGAGGCATGATGAACCGGTCTTTCCGGCATCGTGCCTGTGATGCTGAATGATCGGTTTGGGAAGGAAGCCGCGCGCCGAAAGGTTCTTGCGCAGTCTGATCGTGGCCTGCTGCGTACGGATGCCCATGGGGCAGAGCGGTTCGCAGGAGCCGCAGAGGATGCAGCCGCGCGCCGCCGGAGCAAGGTCCTCCTCGTCAGCGCCGCCGATCAAGGCCCGGGTCCTGCCGCAATAGGTGAGCGCTTTGGTATGGTGCTGATGCCAGACCGGGCAGGAGAGCATGCAGACGCCGCAGCCGTTGCACTCCGACGGGTCGGTTGCGCCTGGCTGGGGCTGGTAGTAGGGAATCTTCTTTTTCATCAAAATATTACGTCCCGGTTCAGGACCAGGGCCGGGTCGACTTCCCGCTTCATGGCCAGATGCTTGTCAACGAGCTCATCGCCGAACACGCGCCGGATGTAGCCCTTCATCATGCCGCCGAAGCGGTAATAGCTCGTGCCCATATCAACGCCGATGTCGTAGATCTCGTTCTTGAAGGATTGCAAGTGGTCCCGGCTGTAGGTCTGGCCTTCCAGCATGGGTTCGAACTCGCATCCGTAGGCAAGGCCTTCGGCGTCAGGCGGGATGCACGAGAGCTCATAGCGTTCGCGGGGGCCGATGAGCTTGATGCCGACGCAGTAGAGCGTGTAGTGGGGGAAGTATTTTTTGCAGACCTCGTTGCCGCGCAGGACCGCCTCGAAGAATTTTCCCCTGCTCGTGGCAAGGTCGGGTATCACCATCTGTCTGCCGCCCCAGAACTTCCAAACCGCCTGGGAAAAGACGACAGTCCGGTCCACGATCTTGCCGTTTTGCATATGATGGGACGGTTGGAGCTCGGGCAACAGTGTGCGTTTCCGGTCCAGCAGATAGAGCGCTTCGCGGATTTTCCAGGGCCTGAGCGCATAATACATTCCCGTATGGAGCGCAAAGCCGAGCTCGCCGAAGCCCCTGAGGCGCGAGCGCCACGTGGCAAAGAAGGCCTGTTCGCGTTCATCCGAATCAAACGCCACGAGCAGGTTCACCGCCCGGTCGAGCATGGTCAGGATGCCGGTATAGTCCGCGGCGTCCTCGTCGCACAGCATGACCAGGTCTTCCATGGCTGTGCGCAGGTCAGCGTAATAA
>JANPMZ010000252.1:0-6089 GCA_031427195.1 Nitrospirota bacterium | reverse complement strand
AGCACGGCCGGCCCGATCAGAAAGGGGTTGAGGATGCGCACGCCGTCGATGGGCAGGTCATGCGGCAGGTCGGGTGAGAGCAGCCATTCGCAGCCCTGTTGCTGGGCGGCTGCCACCACCGACTGGCGCAGGCCTGGCGTGTTTGGCGCGGGCAGTACTGCTGCTGCGTGTGGTGGATGAGGCTAGCGGCATGGCAGGCTCCGGATTTGTCAACCTTCGACCTCGGCGCTAATCCGCTTGATGGCTTCAAAGTCACCGGGCGAACTGATAGCAAACCCCGCCTCGATGATGTCCACCCCGAGCCGGGCAAGCTGCTTCGCCAGGGTGATCTTTTCTTCAACGTTCATACTCGCGCCCGGAGACTGTTCCCCGTCGCGAAGCGTGGTATCGAATATTTTAATGATAGTGCTCATACACTCCTCCACTTCATAACCCTGATAACCCTTAAAAAATCATTTGGACACGGATAACAGCGGATAAGAGACGGATAAGGGCGGAGATTTACTTTTATAAAAGGTTCGCCCAAGAGGTGAATGCTTTGCTTTAGCATTTACCCGCTTTTATCAGGTAGTTAATCCGCCTTTTCCGTGTCTAAATGCCGTTTTTAGGATAACGAGTCACGATGCAGACAACGCGTTCATAAATAGAAAAGAGAGATCTGCATATGCGGATCTCTCAGCCCACTCACCGTCGTAGCAACTATTGCGAGCAGGAGAGACTAAACAGCGGCTTCCTTCGGTTTCCTCCGGAGCAGCCCGTACAGCGCTTCCGCCAGGCCCAGTGACACGTACGAGATGGAGACCAGGAACAGAACGAGCGACGGATGATACGCAACGACCGCAAGGAACGCTGCAATGCCCACCAGTATCCCGAAGGGCCGCCGCTCCTTTAAATTGGCCTCTTTCAGGCTGTGATAGGTGATATTGCTCACCATGAGCGCGGCCAGCAGGAACGTCAGGCCCAGCACCCAGTAGTCCTTGCCCACCATGTCCGCAAGCGACGCAAGCCGCAGGTGTTCAAGTATCCGGATGACCTCGTCATAGGCAAGCACGGTCGTGGCGATAACGAGCGCAGCGGCAGGCGTCGGAAGCCCGGTAAAATGCTTTTTCTCCGCGCCGCCCATCTGTACGTTAAACCGCGCCAGCCTGAGCGCGGCACAGGCGACCAGAAAGAACGAGCCGAGCCAGCCGACCTTCCCAAAGGACGACAGCGTCCACGTATAAACCAGAATAGCCGGGGCAACACCGAAGGAGATCACGTCCGACAGGGAATCGATCTCGATGCCGAAGCGCGTCGCCGTATGCGTCAACCGTGCTACCCAGCCGTCCAGCACATCAAAAACCGACGCGATCATAATCGCCCAGGCCGCACGCTCATAGTCGGAATTAAGCGATGCCACGATGGCATAAAAGCCCGAGAACATGCTGAGTATCGTTATCAGGCTGGGAAGGATATAGACCCCTTTTCTCATTGCAACTCCCCGATGATGTCCCGCACGCCCTTGACACGGTCGCCCACCTTGACCCTAAGCTTGGTGTCCTTGGGGAGGAATAGGTCAACCCGTGAACCGAAGCGTATCAGCCCGTAGCGTTCGCCTGGCAGCAACACGTCGCCGGGCTTGGCATAGCAGACGATACGGCGGGCAATGAGCCCGGCGATCTGCTTGACGAGGATTTTGTGCTTTCCGTTCACGATGACCATACCGGTCTGTTCGTTCTCCAGCGAGGCTTTGTCCACCGAGGCCACATGAAACTTGCCGGGGTTGTACTTCACCGTCTCCACAAGGCCGCCGACCGGGGCCCGGTTCACATGAACATTGAACACGGAGAGGAAGATGCTGACCTGTTTCACGTCCTGCTTCAGATAGTCAGGCTCGTATACGTCTTTGATCACGATCACCCTGCCGTCGGCGGGCGAGAGCACAAGGTCCATCCCCTTCGGAACAAGACGTTCGGGGTCGCGAAAAAAGAACAGGACAAAGAACGTCAGCACCAGCGAAACATATGCCGTGTTTTTCCAGCCAAAGACGAACAGTAGTACCGTGACGATCGCCAGCGGGATGATGAACGGCCATCCTTCGGAGGCGACGGGTATGCCATAGTTTTTCATCATGCGGGTATGGTTTCTCCTGACTTCTGACTTCTTACTTCTGAATTCTAGTTCTTGCTCTTGTCCACGAGCTTGTTGGCGGTGATCCACGGCATCATACTGCGGAGCTTTTCGCCCACCACCTCGACCTGGTGCGCGGCATTCTGGCGCCGACGCCCTGTCATCTCCGGATAGTTGGTCATGCCTTCGAGGATAAAGCGCTTTGCGTACTCGCCGTTCTGGATGTTCTTCAGCGCCTCCTTCATGGCGGCGCGGCTCGACTCGTTGATCACCTTCGGGCCGGTGACATACTCGCCATACTCGGCGTTGTTCGAGATCGAGTAGTTCATGTTGGCGATGCCGCCTTCGTACATAAGATCGACGATGAGTTTAAGCTCATGCAAGCACTCGAAGTACGCCATCTCTGGAGCGTATCCGGCTTCCACCAAAGTCTCGAAGCCAGCCTTCACGAGTTCCACGCAGCCGCCGCAGAGCACAGCCTGCTCACCAAAGAGATCGGTTTCGGTCTCATCCTTGAAGGTGGTTTCGATGATGCCGGTGCGGCCGCCGCCGATAGCTGAGGCATAGGAAAGCGCGGTGGCCTTTGCCTTGCCGGACGTGTCCTGGAAGATAGCGATCAGATCGGGAATGCCGCCGCCCTTCGCGAACTCGCTGCGTACCGTGTGGCCCGGGGCCTTGGGGGCGATCATGATCACGTCAAGATCGGTGCGCGGCACGATCTGGTTATAGTGGATGTTGAAGCCGTGGGCGAAAGCGAGCGTCGCCCCCTTTTTCAGGTTTGGCTCAATGTTTTCAGCGTAAATAAAGCGCTGGTGCTCGTCCGGCGCCAGCACCATCACCAGGTCAGCCTCTTTCACCGCGTCGGCGATATTCTTCACGGCGAGACCTGCGTTCTGCGCCTTCTTGACCGAGGGCGAGCCCTCACGCAGCGCCACCGTGACGTTGACACCGCTGTCCTTCAGGTTCAGCGCATGCGCATGGCCCTGGGAGCCATAGCCCACGATGGCCACCTTCTTGCTGCGGATGATGGAGAGATCGGTGTCTTTGTCGTAATAGAGCTTCATCATATCCCCTTTCAACGGTAGTAAATAATATTCGTATGGATCTATTTGAGCCTGTTTTTCAGTTCTTCGTCGGTAAAGATCTGGTCAAGAGCGTTGGTGACCGCCTCGGACAGCGCGCGTTCTATAAAGGCCGCCGTATTGGCAATGTTCTGACGCTCGATCTTGCTGTTCACGTTCAGGATGCGGATGATCTTCTTCTGTGCCACATCAGCTACAACGATCCGAAGCTGCACATCGGCCTTTGATGTCGTGTTCGCGAACTGCGACGTGGCATCCACCCAGAGGACCTTGATCTCTCCCCCAACCTGGAGCTCCGCGCCAGGCGCTGCAATACCGGACTCGGTCAGGTCCCAGACAGGAGCATCTTTGGCCGTGATGCGCCGTGCCGCAAGCGCATGCTTAAGAGCGTCCGTGACCTTTATCGAGACCGTTCCCTGCACCACCAGGTCGGTTGCCAGTTTGTTGAGCTCGTTGAACCGCATCCCCACGACCGATTCAACCTTCGCCCGTTCATCCTTGAAGGGGCTCACCGCCACGGTCACGGTGGTGGCCGCCCCGGCAACAGGCTTCGGCTGCTGGTATTTGAAATCCGTCAGGATTGGACCCTTAGGTGCACAACCTGCCAGAAGGGCTGCCATAAGAAACGTTATGCTGAAGCGCAGAAAACATGCTCGGTTCATGCCGTCCTCCTTTTTTACCTTACCATATCTACTCACGGGTGATCGCAACCTTCCCGGTCCGCACGATCTCCTTGATGCCGATGGGCCGCAGGAGCTCGATAAACGCCGCGAGCTTCTTTTCGTCCCCGGTCACCTGGAAGGTATAGGTCTTGACGGTCGAATCCACGACGCGGGCGCGGAAGATGTCGGCGATCCGGAGCGCCTCGGCACGGTGCTCGGCGGGGGCGTTGACCTTAATGAGGCACATCTCGCGCTCCACATACTCATTCTCCGCAAGGTCGGTGACCTTGATCACGTCAATAAGCTTGTTGAGCTGTTTAAGGATCTGCTCGAGAATACGCTCATCACCGGAGGTCACGATCGTCATCTGCGAGATCGTGGGATCAAGCGTGGGGCCGATCGATATTGTCTCGATATTGAATCCCCTGCCGCTGAAAAGGCCCGACACCCGGGACAGGACGCCGAATTTGTTCTCCACCAATACGGAAATGATATGTTTCATGGATTCACCTTTTGGACCGAGGCAACCGCGTTGCCGTTATTTCCTTACGCCGACACGGTCGGCTTGCTCCATAAATTACTTCACCGCTTTGAGCTTCTTCTCTTCCTTCTTGTGCTCTTCTCCGAAGATCATCTCATTAATTGCTGCGCCTGCCGGTACCATGGGGAAGACCTTTTCATACCGGGCGGTCACGAAATCCATGAACACCGTCTGCTTCGCCTTGAGCGCCTCTTGCAATACCGCCACGACCTCCGACGGCTTCGTGGCGCGCAGGCCGATTGCGCCATAGGCCTCGGCGAGCTTCACGAAATCAGGCGTGCTGCCGAGGTCCGTGAACGAATACCGTTCCTGATAGAACAGCTCCTGCCACTGACGCACCATGCCGAGGAAGCGATTGTTCAGGATCACCACTTTCACCGGGATCTTGTTTTCCACCGCCGTCGCAAGCTCCTGCACGTTCATCTGGATGCCGCCGTCGCCGGAAATGCAGAACACGTCGCGATGCGGATTGGCGACTTTGGCGCCGATGGCCGCAGGAAAACCATACCCCATGGTCCCGAGACCACCCGAAGAGAGCCAATCCCGCGGCTTGTCGTATTTATAGTACTGCGCGGCCCACATCTGGTGCTGGCCAACGTCGGTCACAATGATGGCGTTTCCACCGGTGACCTCATAGAGCTTCTCGACCACGAACTGCGGTTTAATCACATCATCGGCATATTCATAGGACAGGGGCCGCTCTTCCCGCCAGGCCTCGATCTGCTTGCTCCAACTCTTGCGGATCTGGTCCCATGGTTCTTTGCTGTGATGAAGCTCCTTGTTGAGGTCCACCAGCACGTGTTTAACATCGCCCACGATCGGGATATCCACGCGCACATTCTTTCTGATCGAGGTCGGATCCACATCGATATGGATGATCTTTGCCTCGGGTGCGAACCCTTCCACCTTGCCGGTCACCCGATCGTCGAACCGTGCGCCAATGGCGATAATGAGGTCCGAGTTGTGGATCGCCATATTGGCGTAGTAGGTCCCATGCATACCGAGCATGCCGAGCGAGAGCGGATGCGTGCCCGGGAATCCGCCGATGCCCATCAGCGTATGAGTCACCGGGATCTTGGTGATCTCGGCGAACTCAAGTACCTCCGCAGCCGCGTTGGACAGGATGACCCCGCCGCCGATATAGGCGACAGGTTTTTTCGCTTTTGCTATGGCTTCCGCTGCCTGCTTGATCTGCCATTTATTCCCGAAGACGGTCGGATTGTAGCTCCTGATCTCGACCTTGTCCGGATAATGGAACTCAGCCTTGTTCGTCACGACGTCACGAGGAAGATCAATGAGCACCGGACCCGGCCGACCCGTGGAGGCGATATAGAACGCTTCTTTGATCGTCCGGGCGATGTCCTTTACGTCCTTGACCAGAAAGTTGTACTTGGTACAGGGACGGGTGATGCCGACAATATCCGCTTCCTGGAAGGCGTCGTTTCCGATCAGCGCCGTGGGCACCTGACCGGTGAACACCACGATCGGGATCGAATCCATATACGCCGTGGCAAGAGCCGTGACCACGTTCGTAGCGCCGGGACCGGACGTGACGAGCGCCACACCCACCTTGCCGGTGGAGCGGGCGTACCCGTCGGCCATATGCACGCCGCCCTGTTCGTGGCGCGGCAGGATGATGCGAAGGTCCTTCTGACCGTAAAGAACGTCGAAGATCTTGAGCACCACGCCGCCGGG
>JANPMZ010000251.1:0-7159 GCA_031427195.1 Nitrospirota bacterium | reverse complement strand
ATGCGAAAATACTGGATTCCGGGTCAAGCCCGGAATGACGGCTTATTTTTCTATGGGGCTTTACTAATGACCATCTTGGTAAACCCGCCCCTCCAATTCACCTGGATTGCTGCTGACCGGTCTTCGGAGGCTCCTTTTGAGATACGTGCGGCCCCGCAGCACGTCCAGCTCGATCGTTTTTCCCGGATCCAGTGCCTTCATCGCGCGGATAAGATCGCCCACCTCGGCCACTGCCTGCCCGTTAGATCCGAGGATGAGGTCGCCGGGCCGAAGATCGATCTTCTGCGCTTCTTTTCTCGGATCCACCGTGACGATCACAATGCCGGGCTGGCGATACGGAGTGTTGTTCAGCAGCCAGGCAGCTTGATCGGGATCAATTGGAGCCGTTGTCATGTGGAGACCAGGCCAGCCGGAGCTCAGCAGCAGCCCCCTGCAGCCCTTGTATTGCGCAGCTGTTCCCGGGTAGCCCTCCAGGGAAAACCGCCGGGTGACCGGCTGCCCTTTGGGGCTGAAAACCATAGTTATCAGGATCGACGCACCTGCCTCGAATTGGCGGTGGAGCGTGTTGCTGTCATCCTCGGAAAAGACCATCAGACGGTCATCGGACCCGGGCCCGGGACGCGCAATGGCAGGGTGCTCGTCAACGTTGATACTGATCGCATCCAGCGCGCGGCGGTCGAAGGGGACCTGGTCGCTCTGAAGCATCATGCGTCCTTCCGCCTGTACGCAAAGCTCAACGCTGCTTTCAGCGTCGCCGAGCCCGGTCCGGACCTGCTGGGCGCCGGATGAGGCCGAGCAGGTATACTCCTGCGTTTGCGGATCAAGGCGCCAGGCAAAGCGCCACTGCGCCTCTGCGGAGGACTGGCACAGCAATACTCCTGCCAGTATCATCACCACGGTCTTCGTCATCACACCCTCGTCAGAGAAAAGTAACTGCAAAAACGCCAAGAGCGCGAAGGCGGTCTGCTGCCCCTCCTTTGCGCTCCTGGCATAGCATGAAGATCTTTCACCACAGAGGACGCAGAGGAGAACGGGGAAACTTTGCACTACCGCACCGTAAGCGTCCTCAAGAACTTGAATTTCTCTATGTGCTCTGTGGTAAAAAAGCTTTACTTCGTCGTCTTCGTATGGCAGCGGTCGCATTCGGCCAGCGGGAAGGCAACCGTGCCGTGGCAGACGCCGCAGAACTTGCTTTGATTGATCTCGTCCATAGAGTACTTGGTTACGCCCCGCTTGCCGCCGGCAAAGATCTCCGGATGGCAGACCTCGCAGCCGTTCCACTGGGAGTGCTTCTTGTGCGAGAAGATGATCTCGTTCACTCCCTTGGACTTCGGCTGGATGGCAAAATCCTTCAGGATCTCCCTGGCCGGTTGCCTGGTGGATACGCCTTCGATATAGTCGGTAGGATGGATAAGGCCGTCCGACGATGCCTTTTCCCAATTGATGCCGTTGCCGAGCTTGTCCTTGGGGAACGATGCCGTGAAGGCGGCGAAGTCATGGTCCTTTTTCGGGTTTTTTCCCTGGGAATGGCACCGCTCACAGCGTGCGGTATCTGATTTGTCCGTGGTGCATGCCGCAAACACCTTCCGGCTACCCTCCTGCATTTTACCGTTGTGGCAGGCGCCGCAGAATATGCCCTGCTGGTTGTCAGCGGCCTTGATGCCCGTGCCGCCTGCCTTCATGGCAAAAGCAAGGTCTCCGTGACAGAGCCTGCAGGTATACTTTGCCCGGTGCAGCCAGTGATCGAACACCACCGGTGCAAGACCCGCTTTTTGTGAAAAGCTGTTGATGATCACCCTGCCGTAGTCGGCAGGTGCTGTTGCTTTCGTCTCCGCTCCGCTCGCGGCCAAAGCCGCAACCGTGAAGAGGATGACTGCCGGCAGCATTACCAGAATCTTTTTCATACGCCTCCCTTGATCATGTATCCTGGCAAAGGAGCTGTCAGGATTGAGAATATCCGGCCAGCATGGGCCGGCTATTGTTTCATGCTCCTGCTTCTTCAGCCATCGCAAGCCGCAGTCATTGGATCACTTCATCAACCCCACGATGTCCTTCAGCCCCAACTGCTTGAGGAAGGGAAGCCGACACCCGTAGCAGCATCCTTTTCTCGAAATAAGTTACTACAAGTCGCTGAAAATGGCAAGAAAAGAGATGGCGATCGTCAGAGGAAAATGAGACCCCCGAATGCAGCGTTCGCTGAACTATGCCTTTTTGCTCTTTGGCCCCGTCTCAGACCATGCTATAATGCTTCCTACTATGAACTTTTCGCTTGATGAAAAACACCTGGCGCCTGCGGCATCAGTTCTTGACCTGATCGGCGGTACGCCGCTCGTGCGCATCAGCAGGATCACCAGGGGCCTGAACCCGAAGGTCCGGGTCTATGCCAAGCTCGAGCGCGGCAATCCAGGCGGTTCGGTGAAGGACCGGGCCGCCCTGCGCATGATCGAGGATGCCGAGGCAGCAGGGCTTCTGACGAGGGACAGGATACTCCTCGATTCCTCGTCAGGGAACACGGGCATCGCCTACGCCATGATCGGCGCGATCAAGGATTACCGCGTCAGGATCGTGATCCCGGAAAACGCCAGTGTCGAGCGGAAAAAGATCATCGCGAGCTTCGGCGCCGAGCTTGTTTTTTCCAGCCCCTACGACGGCGCCGACGGCGCGATCCGCCTTGCCAGGGAACTCCTGGCCGAGCACCCGGACCGTTACTTTCAGCCCGACCAGTACAACAACCCGTCCAACCCGAAGGCCCACGAGCTCTTCACCGGCCCGGAGATTATCCGGTCGACCGGGGGCAGGGTCACCCATTTCTTCGCCTGCGTGGGGACCGGCGGGACCATCATGGGGACGGGGCGCGCGCTGCGGGCATTCCGGAAGGACATCAAAGTGATCTCCGTGCACCCCGATGACGCCATGCACGGCATCGAGGGAACGAAGTACCTCGAAGAAGGCGCCATTGTTCCCGGTATCTTTGATAAAAATTATCCCGATGAGCGGGTCACGGTGGGCACCGAAGCCGCCTTTGACATGACCAAACGGCTCATCCGCGAGGAAGGCCTGTTTGTCGGCACCTCATCAGGCGCGGCCCTGGCCGCGGCCCTGAACGTGGCGGGGAAAATGGACCAGGGCACCCTCGTCGTGATGTTCCCTGATGGCGGGGACCGGTATCTGAGCAGGGAGCTATGACAGCATGCGACTAACGCAGGAAACCGTAGAGGCCATGCGAAAGCAGGCAATTGCAGAATATCCCTCGGAGTGTTGCGGCATCGTGACCGGCACGGCGGCGCGGCAGCGCATTCACCCCTGCAGGAACCGTCAAGACGAACTCCATGCCCGGGACCCGGAGCAGCACCCACGCACCAGCCGCGAGGCCTACGACATCGACCGGAACGAGCTGGAGCGAATATTCGCGGAGGCGGCCGCGGCAGGCGAGCAGGTCGTCGCCTTGTATCATTCTCATATCGATTGCGGCGCCTATTTTTCCCCGATGGACAAGGAAGTCCAGACCGTCTTCGGGGAGCCGGAATTCCCGGAAGCAATGCATGTGGTTGTCTCGGTGCAACAGGGCGATGTCCGGGAGATCAAGGGCTTCCGTTGGGTGGAAGAGAAACAGGACTTTGAATCCGCGGCTGTGGTTTAGTCACGGTTATCGGAAAAGGCACCGGGGATTTTCAGGCAGGGGAACTGCCGTGGTTTCCGGTCGCGGGAAGAGCAACCGGTCCCGCAAAAAGAGCCATCAGGCCGTCGATCTCGATTGGCTTTGCCAGGAAAGGGACGGATAGGTGTAAAATCTTATTTGGTGAATTAGCTGATGATTTGAATCCGCGATCTCTTCCCGTCTCTGCTTTACACCGCCGTAGCGTAGACGCCAGCATCCCGCTCCGGATAGCTCTCATATACATGCTCGAACACCACCGAACACTTCTGCTGATAGAGCTCGGGCGTGTAAACGCGAGGGAGACCGGTGTCGAGAACATCCTTAATTGCTTCTTGAACCTGGGCGCGGGCAGCAGTCTTATTCCGCCAGTTCAGGACAAGCAACTGCTTGAGCCGCTCCAAAAGGGCGCGGGCGACCTTCTTCACCTCGGCGCGCTCCTCAGGGGCCAGCTCCGGCGCTGGGCGGGTCAGGATGTCGAAGATGACCAGCTCTTCTTCGGTCATGTTCTCGCGAACATGCCGTTCCTGCTCCTCAGTCAAGTTGGTGCTCAACTTCACCAACTCCTCGAACAGCTCCTCGATGCTCCGGCTGCCTGCGTTATAGCTCGCGATCAACTCCGCGAATCTCTCGGCGAAGTCGGCGCGGGTCCGGTTGAGCCGCAGGAGCTTCTCCAACTGGGCGCGGATCGCCGCCTTGAGCACTTCCAGATCGGTGTTCTTATGACCAGATTGCTTAAAGCGCTGGGCGAGGGCCTCGAAGTTGATTTTCGAGAGGTCGAGCGCGGGCTGGCCATGCTCCCGCATAGTTATGCCAATGATGGATTCATCGAGCAGATCGCTGATGCCGCCCATCACCTGCGAGATGTCCGCCGGGCTCGGACTAAGCTTGACGCGGATCGCATCGCCGATCGTGCTGATGCAGGCTACCCTTCCCGCGAACTCCAGAGCAGCCGGGTCCGGCTTGACCGCTTGATACAGCGTTGCGACCAACCGTTCGTGTGCGAAGAAATCGCGGCGTATTGGGTCGGGCGCGATCAGCGCATTGACGCCGTCTTCAATAGCCTTCAGCCGCTCCATGCCGACAGTGAGTTTTTCGATGTCCGGGAGCGCCACTTCATGCCGAGCGCAGTACGCAGTCGCGTCGGCCACGGCCTTTCGCAGTTCCTCGACCAGTTTCTGTTTGTCCCTTACCGGGTTCTTCTCACCCTTGCCCGCGCCGTATATCGCAAGCGCCTTTTCGAGCGAGGCAAAGACATTGGCATAGTCCACGATCACGCCGCTGTGCTTTCCGGGAAACACACGGTTCGCCCGTGCTATGGCTTGCATCAGCGTGTGGTTCCGCATCGGCTTGTCGAGATAAACAGTCGAACAGCTCGGAGCATCGAAGCCGGTGAGCCACATGGCGCAGACGAACACCAACCGCAGTGGATCTTCGGTATCCTTGAACTTCTCATCAAGCGGTGGCTGCGACTCGTTCATTCGCCTTCGGTGCGGCTCGATGTCGAGGCCCAGCTTTTTCATGTACGGGATTTCATTCTGCCCAGGCGAGACGATCAGGGCCATGTCCGTTGTCGTAAGCACATCCAAACGGCGATTAAGCTCCTGAAGTTTCATGGCGATGTCCTCTGGAACGATCTTTTCCGCCTGGCGGTTATTTGGATATCGGGAGAGCGTCTCGATCTCCTTCTTCACCCGATCTGTCTCCATTGCCCAGAGTTTGCGCACCTTGTCGTGCATCCGGAGCGCCGTGGCCTTATCAATGGACACCACCATCGCTTTGCCCACGAAGCCGCGCCCGAGGAAGTGCTGGACAATATCTTTCGCCACTGTCTCCAACCGATCGTCGCGGGTCAGGATGTGATACTGACGGGAGAGCTCCCGTTCGAGCTTCACCTCTTGTTCCGGGTCGAGTTCCGCTGCCTCGATGAGGTTGTAGATATCCTCGTTAAGGTCGGGGTTGATGAGTTGCAGTTCCGGTGTCCGGTTCTCGTAGAAGAGCGGCACTGTTGCGCCGTCCTCGACGGACTGCTGGAAGTCATAGATCGAGACATAGTCACCGAAGACGTCCTTGGTCCGCTCCTCCCCGGCGATCAGCGGCGTGCCGGTGAAGGCGAGGAAGAGCGCCTTGGGCAATGCCGCGCGCATGTTGAGCGCCAGTGTGTCGTACTGGCTGCGATGCGCCTCGTCCGTCAGCACGATCACATCGGGCCGGTCGCAGAGCATCTCCGGTGTCTGGAATTTATGAATGAGCGTGAAAACGTAGCGGTGGTTCCCGCGCAAGAGCTCGCGCAGGTGTGCGCCGCTCGCGGCGTGGCATTGATCGCCTTCGGCCTCGCTTACCGCGCCGGTAGTCTTGAAGGTCTTGGCGATCTGATCGTCCAACTCGACACGGTCCGTTACGACCACAAAGGTCCAGTTGCCGGCCACCTTACGCAACACCTTCTGGCTGAAGAAGACCATCGAGAAGCTCTTGCCGCTGCCCTGCGTCTGCCAGAACACTCCGGCGCGGCCGTGGCCAAGCTTGCGAGCTTCGAGCATCGAGGCGATGGTATTGTTCACGCCAAGGTACTGGTGATTCTGCCCGATGATCTTCACGAGCCCTGCCTTGTGATCGGAGAAGAGCGTGAAGTTTTCCAACAGATCGAGCAGCCGCGTCCGGTCACAAGTGCCGCGCAGCATCGTCTCCAGCGAAACCCGGCGCGGCTCGTCCTCGCGCTCGATGCGCTTCCATTCAAAGAAGCGCCCCCAGTCAGCGGTGAGCGAACCGACGCGGCTGTCTGTGCCGTTCGATGCGATGAGTAGCGCGTTATACCAGAAGAGTGACGGGATCTGCTGCTTGTAGTGGGTTAGATTCTCATCGAAAGCCGCCCGGGCAGGTACTCCGGGCTTCTTGAGTTCGATAACCACCAGCGGTAGACCGTTGACGAAGCCGACCAAGTCAGGCCGGCAGGTATAAAGCGCGCCGGTCACGCTGAACTGGCTGACCAGCAGGAAGTCATTGTTCTCTGGCTGTTCCCAATCAATTACCCGCAACCGTTCAATCTTCTGTCCGCCACCTCTACTCCCTTCTCCCCCTGGGAGAAGAGCCGGGGATGAGGGTCGCGAAGCGTTAGGAGAGGGCTGGGGTTCGGGTTTGCGGTCAGGAACACTGACCCGAATACCCTCTTTCAGCAGCAGGTATACCTCGCGGTTCGCCGCCTCCAGGAGCATGGCCGAGCGGTCACGGGTCAACTCGTCCATGGCAGCGGTGATTGCTTCGGCTGGCAGCGTGGGGTTGAGACGAGTAAGCGCGTCACGCAGGCGGGACACTAGCACGACCTCACCCTTGGTTTCGCGCTGCAGGGTGCCGGTCAGGCCGAAAGTCTCCTCCATGGCTGACACGGTCTGCCAACCAAGTGAAGCAAACAAGCCTATGGCAGGCTGTTCGACGAGTTGATCTTCGTTGTAGGAATGACCGCTCATTGGGGAAATATCCTATCGGACAATCTCTTCGATTCTATTG
>JANPMZ010000250.1:0-1640 GCA_031427195.1 Nitrospirota bacterium | reverse complement strand
AATCTTTATTATTTTCAAGGTGCCCTTCTCCGCGCCTCCGCGTCTCGGCGGTGGACAATGACTTTTTACGAGATCATCAAGTTTGGGTTAACGTGAATGAAACAACTGAAGAGAATATAAAGAAGTGATTGTTCCGGCCTGTGCATCCGCGGCCAGGCCTTACCCGCCAATCGTTTTCACCGTGTAGCCCTGTTTGGTCAACACCTCGACCAACTGGTCCCGCTGGTCTCCCTGGATCTCGATAACGCCGTCCTTGACCGTCCCCCCGGTACCGCATTTCTGCTTGAGCTGCCTGGCCAGTTCCAGAAGACCGTCGCCATCAAGGGGAACGCCGGTGATCACGGTCACGCCCTTCCCCTTGCGGCCCTTCGTTTCCCTACCGACCCGAACGATCCCGGCGCCCCGGGGAACCTTGCTTTTTTTGCCGCACGAACAGATGGACGCAGACTTACCGCAGTTGGGACACATCCTGCCGTGTTCGGTTGAATAGACCGTGGCGGAGTTCTTCTGAAAACTCATGTCCGACATCCTCTTGAACCTGACCGTGGATCAGCGCAGGCGGGTCCTGCACTTTTTGCAGCCCCGCTTGTTGATGTCGGTGCCCAGCGATTTTCCGCAAGCGGGGCATCTCCAGTTGTAGGAAGTAAAGACCATGAACGATGCGATGGTCACTATCTGCACGGCAAAGAGCGAGGCCTTTGAATATTCTCCCAGCACGCCGGGCCGCTTGTACATGACGGCACAGAGCATTACGACGAATATCGCGAGCGCAATGGCGATTATTTGGTTGGTCTGGCGCTTGTGAAACTCCTGCATGATCTGCTGACTGTCTTTTTTTTGCATCTTCATGATTTTCTTCTCCCTGCATGACCTGCTGATACCCGATGTTCATTCCGCCTGTCCTCGGCTTCCCCCGGGGGCAACCCGAAATCCGCAATTGCGCTCACTTCCCGCAGCACTTCTTAGACTTTTTGCCGCTGCCGCACGCGCAGGGGTCGTTCCGGCCGACCTTGGGAGCGGTGTTCACGACCTGCTTCGGCGGCAGGTTCTTTCCGACGGTAAAGTACCACGTGTCGCCCTCTTTTTTAAACGACGACAGTTCATGGTGGTCCGTTCTGACGCCGCTTTCCGTATAGGAGGCAACGAACTCGACCTGGCCTTCGCGATCTTCAGGACCGCCCTGGGACGTTTTAACGATCTCGAATCCGTGCCACTGGGCCCGTTCCGCCCACTCGCGGCTGCTCTTTTCATCGTAATCGGCCCGGTGGTCAGGATGGAGCGACGTGACGAGATATGCCATTTCCTTCTTTACATAGGCGCTGTATCGGGAGCGCATGAGCTGCTCCGCGGTCTTTGCCGGCTGTTCACCCTTGATCAACAGGCCGCAACAAACATCGTATCCAACATTTGAACCACAGGGACAAAGATCCATGAATGACTCCTTTTGAGTAACGTAGCGTCATATTGTATAACATGCACTACGTTGCCTGTCAAATGAATTTGCCCTGCCCACGCCTCCTCCCCTGCACCCTGGCCCCTGATTTACAGCCTTTTTTGCATTGATTATTGGCTGGCCAGTGTGCTATATTTCACGCTGTTTGTGACAGATTTTCATCAGTTCCCCCTTTGCGCTACCGGCG
>JANPMZ010000249.1:0-1563 GCA_031427195.1 Nitrospirota bacterium | reverse complement strand
GCACCTGGCCGGCCTGAGGCCGCTCCTCAGGAGCATTCGCGACGGCCTGCCGTTCTACTATCTCCCGGACCAGGACATAGGCGAGCGTTCAAGCGTGTTCGTGCCCTTTTTCGGCATCCCTGCTGCAACGGTGACGACGCTCAGCCGTATTGCAGAGAGCACGAACGCAGCAGTCGTCCCCTGCATTACCCGTATCTTGCCCTACGGTCGGGGTTGTGAAGTGCGGTTCTACCCTGCCTTGGAGAATTTTCCCGGCGAGGACCCTGTCGAAGACGCCCGGCGCATGAACCGGGAGATCGAGCAGTGGGTCCGCGAAATGCCGGAGCAGTATATGTGGTCCTACCGGAGGTTCAAGACCCGGCCGAACAATGAACCGTCGCTTTACGGAAATAAATAAAGTACCCCGTGTCCTGTACGAGCTCAATCCATGCTTATCTGGAACTATATTGATTCCGGCCCCAATCTCGGCGTCTACAACATGGCCGTTGACGAAGAGTTGCTCGCGCGCGCGCAGGCAGGAGCGGACAGGCCGGTTCTCCGGCTCTATGTCTGGCAGCCTCCTGCGGTATCGCTCGGCAGGTTCCAGAAAAGTGAAACAGCGGTGAATGCCGAAGCCTGTAAGCGGCTTGGTTTCGACATCGTGCGCCGCATCACCGGCGGAAGGGCCGTGCTGCACGACAAAGAACTTACCTACAGCATCATCGCCCGGACAGACAATCCCTTGTTTACGTCCACGATGCTCGGCACGTACAAGGTCATTGCCGACGGCCTCCTGGCGGGGCTCAGGAACCTTGGCATCCCGGCGGAGCTCGTCGCTCGCGGCAGCAGACATGCGGAGCGCGTGGATAAGAACGCCAGGGACGCCGCCTGTTTTTCCTCCCCCTCCTGGTACGAGCTCCTGGTGCATGGACGGAAGATCGTCGGCAGCGCCCAGCGAAGGGTCTCGGGCGCGTTCCTCCAGCATGGATCCATTCTGATGGACTACGACCCGCAGCTTGAAGCACTGGTGATCCCCGGCGGCTGCGCGGGAGATGTGGTCACCTCTATCAAGCGGGAACTGGGGCGTGATGTTCCTCTTGATGTGGTGAAAGAGGCTTTTGTGCAAGGGTTTAGAGAAGCGCTGGGGGTCGAATTTGTTAATTCGGAATCGTGAATTTTTCGGCCCAATCGTTCTTTTTAGGTTTATCAGATTTTATTCTGCCTGTGGTCTGTGACCGTTATCCTGTCGAATATTTCTATACCGGTTTGCGCGGGTTAGGAAACAGAAAATGAAACAGAAGAGAGACGGCCGAAGATGAAACGCTCTCCCCAGGAAATCGATCAATGCATTTCACTGCTGGAAACGCTGGTGCGGGATACGGACCAGCTTGCCAACCTTCCGGAAGAACAGCGCATTGCACTTCAGAAAGCGGCAGGCGCACTATCCCGCCCTGACCGGGCGGAGGCAAAAAACAGAAACAAGGCCGCAAAAAAACCGCAACGCCTGGCCATGCTTGAAAAGGACCGGCGCGCCAGAAATGCCACAGGCATTCGCACTGCGCGCAGGGATGCCGTCTATACCGC
>JANPMZ010000248.1:0-15267 GCA_031427195.1 Nitrospirota bacterium | reverse complement strand
GCACCTGGCCGGCCTGAGGCCGCTCCTCAGGAGCATTCGCGACGGCCTGCCGTTCTACTATCTCCCGGACCAGGACATAGGCGAGCGTTCAAGCGTGTTCGTGCCCTTTTTCGGCATCCCTGCTGCAACGGTGACGACGCTTAGCCGTATTGCAGAGAGCACGAACGCAGCAGTCGTCCCCTGCATTACCCGTATTTTGCCTTACGGTCGGGGTTGTGAAGTGCGGTTCTACCCTGCTTTGGAGAATTTTCCCGGCGAGGACCCTGTCGAAGACGCCCGGCGCATGAACCGGGAAATCGAGCAGTGGGTCCGCGAAATGCCGGAGCAGTATATGTGGTCCTACCGGAGGTTCAAGACCCGGCCGAACAACGAGCCTTCAGTATATGAAAAAAAGTGGCCGTTATGAGGATTTGCGAAAAAAGGCTGATTAGTTTTTACGCGCCTGCAACCCCACCGGCGCCAGTCCTGTATCAATCGAAGAAATCATTGAAATAGAATTTAGCATCAATGTCTTGCCGGTTTACCGTCTGCATTGCCGTTAAGAAATAGGCCTGCCAAAACCCATCCTTGTAATAATATCAAACAAGCTCTTGACAGATTTTCATACCTATGATAGTGTGGGTATATCAAGAGAGGAATCCGAATGAGCATTTACGTAAAAATAGGACACAGAATAAAAGAGCTGCGGGAAAAGGCCGGGATGAGCCAGGACGCGCTGGCGCAAAATATGAAATTGCCGCGCCCCGCCATCTCGCAAATAGAAAGCGGCGCACGGAAAACCGCAACCGACGAGCTTATTAAATTTTCTCAGATATTCCGCGTGTCCCTGGATGACCTTTTGAATCCCGGAAAGCAGCCCGAAGTTCACTTGCATGAGGGGAAGGAAGAAAAAACATCCAAGCCGCAAATGCGGATTAGTGTGCCGCAAAAGAACCAGCAAAAGTTCAAAGAGGTGCTGCTCTATGTTCTCAATAAGGTAGGAGCCAAGGAGAATATCGGCGAGACCGTCATTTATAAGCTTCTCTATTTCATCGACTTCGATTTTTACGAGAAACATGAGGAGCAACTAATAGGCGCTACGTACATCAAGAACAAATTCGGCCCCACGCCGGTGGAGTTCGTCAAGATCGTCGAGAAAATGATCAAGGATGGAGATCTCGAAAAGGTCAAGAGCGAGTACTTCAAGCTGCAGCAGACCAAGTATCTTCCGCGACGGAGGCCGGACCTCGTAAAGCTCACGGCGACCGAGCTCGAGGTGATCGATGACGTCCTGAACAGGCTCTCGGATATGAACGCCAGCCAGATAAGCGCCTATTCTCACGGAGATGTGCCCTGGGCCACGACAGCTGACGGCGACGCTATTGAATATGAATCGGTCTTTTACCGCACGCCGCCCTATTCCGTGCGGGCTTATGCGGAAGAGAGCTGATGGCGAAGGAGTTCTACAGCGAATTTGTCGGGACGCTGTTCAAGCAAATTACGCATGTTCCGGAGTTCGAAAAGGACGTAAAGAAGCTGGTGAAAAGATTCTCGTCCCTTGAAGACGATCTGCGGATGTTCATCAAGGTCGCGATGAATGCATTTCACAAGCAGAAAATAGACAGCAACGCGATATTTCATATATCCGATCTCGGGATCCGTTCTCCTAAAATCTACAAGGCCAGGAAGTTTGCGTGCAAGGCGCTAAAAGGGAAGGGTGCGCAGTCGGGGATACGGATAATTTATGCTTACCACGAGGAAGAGGACTGGATAGAATCCCTTGAAATTTATTATAAGAGTGATAAGGCGAGTGAGGACAGGGAGAGGATATTGAGGAAGTACCCAAAATAGGCACTTGACAGTTGCTCCCAGCATGTTGTAATATTATTACAACATGACCGAAAGGGGGGTGTCGCTTTATGCTTACAAAAATAACATTCGGCGAATTTTTCAAAGAGAAAAGAATCGGCCTGAAAAAGACCCTGCGTCAATTCTGCATGGAAAACGGGTTCGATCCCGGCAATATCAGTAAGCTCGAACGGGGGCTCATGCCGCCGCCGCAGGGAAGCGACAAGCTTGAGGAATATGCCAAGTATTTACACATCAAGAAAGGCACCGACGACTGGTACGCGTTCTTCGACCTGGCCGCTGTCGAATCCGGTCGCATTCCCGAAGGGTTGTTGAGTGACCCAAAGATTGCCGCCAGCTTGCCGATCCTGTTCAGGACCTTGCGGGGAAAGAAGATATCGGAAAAGAAGCTCGATGAACTGGTGGAGATGATCCGCAAGGCATAGCCCATGACCAAAATCCCCATTCACAGTTATGAGGATTTGCGAAAGAAGGCCGATGAGTTTTTGCGGACATACAATCCGACCGGCGCAACTCCGGTTCCCATCGAGGAAATCGTCGAATTCGAGTTCAAAATTAATATCGTTCCCGTCCTGGGGCTCCAAAGACAGCTTGAAGTGGAGGGCTTCACTTCCAGCGATCTCAAGAATATATACGTTGACGAATATGTGTACACGGATTATCTCAACCGGTACCGCTTTACCCTGGTGCACGAGATAGGGCACATTGTTCTGCACAGAAACTTGTACGACGCGCATAAATTCAAATCCATCGATGGATGGAAAGAGTTTATTAATTCCATGACCGAGGAAGAACATGGGTGGCTTGAGTATCAGGGATATGCATTCGCGGGCTTGGTTCTCGTGCCACGTGAGCCTTTGATCAAGCATACCGGCGAATGGATCAAGAGAATAAAAGCCAAGGGAACTTCCCTTGAGAAAAACTGGGACTTCGCATGGGATTTGATCACGGAGCACTTGGGGAAAGAGTTTCAGGTGTCGTCGAGTGTTATAGAGAAGAGGTTGGAGAAGGACGGGATAAAGAAAAAATATTCAAAATGAGCAGACAGGGAAGCAAGTGAATGGGCGCATCGGACTAAGCAGGCAAAGTTATGCATCGTAAACATCAATGTTCCAAAGTCATCTTCAGTAAGAAGCCTAAACATTGGTGAAGGAGTAGCAATGTCCGCAAAAAATAAATTCTGCAAGATCAGCGACCTCCACAATGAAGCCGACGTGGAACAGAACTTCGCCAGGCGGTTTATCGAAAGCCTTGGCTACAGGGATGACCAGATACGGCCCAAAGACTCACTGGAGAATCTGTCCGTCGGCTTGATGCGGGGAGCTGCCGCCAAGTACCGTCCGGATTTTGCCGTCAAGGTCGGACAGCTTTTCCGCTGGATTCTGGAGGCCAAGGCTCCGGAAGAGCCGCTGGATAAGCATGTTACTCAGCCTAAGGGTTACTGTGCTGCACTCAACGGCCAGTACAAGGACAAGAATCCTGTTGCCTATTATGTGCTGTCGAACGGACATTTCACTCGTCTGTACAAATGGGACGTGAATGATCCTATCCTAGAATTGAAGTTTTCGGATTTTGTCGATGGAAACAACAAATTCCTGAAACTTTGCGAATATCTTGTCCCCTCGGTGTTCGTACAGCGGGACTTGCACCTTCCCGGAGCGGAGACCCACACCCTCCGCAAGTTATCCCTCGAAGAGGTCAACGCTGCATTCTCTTGGTGCCATCAGCATATCTACAAGAAGGATGCCATGAGTCAGGCGGCTGCCTTCCAGGAATTCGTGAAGGTTGTCTTCCTTAAATTGCTGTCCGACCGGGAAATACGTGATCAATATCCGCATCTCGTAGGTGAAAAAGAGATAGAAGTTCCAGCGAATGACGTATGGTTTTCCTTGCGCTGGATAAATCAACAGCACACTAACGTGTCCAATCCGCTCAACACGATTCAATTCAAAAACCTGATTGAGACCTTGGAGACTGAGATAAAAGCCGGTCGCAAAAAGCGAATATTCAACTCCGACGAAAAAATAAACCTTTCCCCGGAAACAATTAAAGGGGTCGTGGGGCGACTAGAGGGGATTTTCCTGTTCGGCATAGATGCGGATTTAAACGGAAGGCTATTCGAGACTTTCCTCAACGCGACCATGCGCGGCAAGGACCTTGGTCAATTTTTTACCCCACGGAGTATTGTCAAGCTCGGAACGAAATTGGGTCGTCTGGCCGTCAACGTTCCACTGAAAGATGGGACGAAACACACGGATATAGTCATCGACGCTTGTAGCGGAAGCGGCGGCTTTTTGATCCAGGCTTTGGACGACATGTGGAAAAAGGTCGAGCAGAACGCTTCGTTGAGCGATAACCAGAAACAGGCGCTTAAAGCCCAGATTGCCGAAAAACACGTGTATGGCGTTGATCTAGGCAAAGAGCCGCCTTTAGCACGAATCGCTCGGATGAATATGTACTTGCACGGTGACGGCGGCAGCAGCATTTACCAGGCTGACATTCTGGACAAGGAGATAAAACACCTCGACAAGGACGCAGAACTCACCGCTGAGAGGGACGAACTTCGTACCATGCTCAAGCCGGGCGGCGTTTTCGACGTTGTTCTCACGAACCCTCCATTCGCTAAGACCTACGAGCGGAGCACAGATAACGAGGCCCGAATTCTGGACGGATACGACATCGCATTTACTACCAAGGGTGGGAAACGGGTCAAGAAACCCAGCCTTAAGTCCAGTCTTATGTTCCTGGAGCGTTACCATAACCTTCTTGTTTCCGGCGGAAGGCTAGTCACGATCATCGACGACGGGATACTTAGCGGGGACGACTACAGGTGGTTCCGAGATGTTATTCGCGAAAAGTTTACCGTCCGTGCTGTGGTATCCCTTCCGGGAGACGCTTTCCAGCGATCAAAGGCCCGGGTGAAGACTTCTCTGCTTGTTGTGGAGAAAAAATCTGCCAGTACGGAAACGGCTCAAAGTTCTGCCGTATTTATGTACCCCTGCCGCTATGTCGGTCTTGACGACCCTGCACGACAAAGGACGTTGCCCATTGACCGCATCAATAGAAAAAAGGCTATTGAGGAGATAGAGACTGTTGACAGAGAATACGATCTTTTTTTACAGGGCAAAGGCTCCCCTGATTACCTTGTGTCGCCTGACAAGATAGTGGTGAGGATGGATGTAAAATCCTGTCTCGGAAAAACCGGCAGGAGTTTGGCGGCGTGGAACAAGAAGGGCGTGGTCATCAAGAAACTTGGCGATTTAGTGGACTCCGTTGAATACGCAGAAAATAGCAAGGACGTGATTTTAACTAAGGACTCGGACGATGATGTCACCTATCTCAGGGTCCGCTATGACGGCTACGCGGAAAAAGGGGATGAAATTGTCGCTTCGGATTCCGAGTATCCGCGTCTCTACCGCGTCCACAAGGACGACATAGCGATTTCCGGCATGGCGGCTTTCTACGGAAGCTCCGGTATCGTCAGCGAAAAATTAGATGGTTGCGTGGTCTCTCCAGAATACTTGGTGCTGCGGCCAAAGAAAGGTACGGACCCACGGCTCATCTGGATGCTTCTGCGTTCCCCCGAAGTCCGGGCGGATATGCTGCTGCTCGGCACCGGGATCGCCAGGACGCGGGTAAAATGGGAAAACGTCAAAGACATTCAGGTCCCATTCCCTGAGAAGAAATTTAGGGACAAGATTATCCAGACTATTATAAAGGCCGAAAAGGCCGAGAATGACGCTGAAAAAAAGCGGCTTTCCGCAAAGAAGGAACTGGAGGACGCATTTGGTTTGGACAACGATGTGGCCAGACAGATTCTCCAGGCATTCAAACCACCGAAATGAAGAAGAGCCCAAAGCGTCGGAAGCCGAGGCGTGGGTATTGGGTCGTTTCTTTACCCTTGTCATGGCAGCCCGAACAAATATTTATACCGCTTCGTCTTTTCCATCACCACTCGACAAGAAGTTGATTTCTTAGCCTACTCATCATCTCTTATTTATGACACCATGGAACTATATATCTTCCGGCCCCAACCTCGGCATCTACAACATGGCCCTTGACGAAGAGCTGCTCGCGCGCGCGCAGGCAGGCGAGGACAGGCCGGTGCTCCGGCTCTATGCCTGGCAGCCTCCCGCGGTATCGCTCGGCAGGTTCCAGAAAAGTGAAACAGCGGTGAATGCCGAAGCCTGTAAGCGGCTTGGCTTCGACATCGTGCGCCGCATCACCGGCGGAAGGGCCGTGCTGCACGACAAAGAACTTACCTACAGCATCATTGCCCGGACAGGCAACCCCCTGTTCCCCGGCACGGTGCTCGGAACTTATAAGGTCATTGCCGCCGGTCTCCTGGCGGGGCTCAGGAACCTCGGCATCTCGGCGGAGCTCGTCGCTCGCGGCAGCAGACATGCGGAGCGCGTGGATAAGAACGCCAGGGACGCCGCCTGTTTTTCCTCCCCCTCCTGGGACGAGCTCCTGGTGCATGGACGGAAGATCGTCGGCAGCGCCCAGCGAAGGGTTTCGGGCGCGTTCCTCCAGCATGGCTCCATTCTAATGGACTACGATCCGCAGCTTGAAGCATTGGTGATCCCCGGCGGCTGCGCGGGAGATGTGGTCACCTGCATCAAGCGGGAACTGGGGCGTGATGTTCCTCTTGATGTGGTGAAAGAGGCTTTTGTGCAAGGGTTTAGAGAAGCGCTGGGGGTCGAATTTGTTAATTCGGGATCGTGAATTTTGCGGCCCAATCGTTCTTTTTAGGTTTATCAGATTTTATTCTGCCTGTGGTCTGTGACCGTTATCCTGTCGAAGATTTCTATACTGGTTTGCCCGGGTTAGGAAACAGAAAATGAAAGAGAAGAGAGAAGGCCGAAGATGAAACGCTCTCCCCAGGAAATCGACCAATGCATTGCAATGCTGGAAACGCTCGTAAACGATACGGACCAGCTTGCCAACCTTCCGGAAGAACAGCGCATTGCACTTCAGAAAGCGGCAGGCGCACTATCCCGCCCTGACCGGGCGGAGGCAAAGAAAAGGAACAAGGCCGCAAAAAAACCGCAACGCCTGGCCATGCTTGAAAAGGACCGGCGCGCCAGAAATGCCACAGGCATTCGCACTGCGCGCAGGGATGCCGTCTATACCGCGCCTGCGCAGATCGAAGACTCCTCCGGGGCCGGACGGAAAAGCGAAGAGCTGCAAACGCCTCGGAATTGCTATGTGTGCAAGGAAGAGTTTACAACGCTGCACTTTTTCTACGACATGATGTGCAAGAAATGCGGCGATCTGAACTATCAAAAGCGTTTTCAGACCGCGTCTCTTGAGGGCCAGGTCGCCTTGATCACGGGCGCGCGCGTGAAGATCGGTTATCAGGCGACGCTTTTGATGCTGCGTGCCGGCGCCACGGTGATCGCGACGACCCGGTTCCCGGCTGATGCCGCCGCCCGCTATGCCAGGGAAGAGGGATATGCGGAGTGGGGAGGCAGGCTGCATGTTCACGGCCTCGATCTCCGACACATTCCGAGCGTTGAACTGTTCACCAGCTATATAGAACAACAGTACGGACGCCTCGACATCCTTATCAACAATGCCGCCCAGACGGTAAGGCGCCCTGCCGGGTTTTATGCGCATCTCCTGGACAAAGAAAAAAGCGGTTACCCCGACCTCTCCCCTGAGGCACGGCAGCTCCTCCGCAGCCATGAGGCCTGCAAGAAACAGCTGGCGTCCTTTTGTCATGCCGACGCGGAAAATGATACTGCCCTTTCCCTGGCCTGGCAGGACCAGGGGCCGGGGATCGGTTTGCGTGAATCAGCGCAGCTCTCGCAGATTCCCTATAACCATGACAGTTCCCTGATCACCGAAGAGGTCTTCCCCAAAGGGAAGCTGGATACGGACCTTCAGCAGGTGGACTTGCGCAAGGTGAACAGCTGGCGGCTGAAGCTGGGAGAGATCGCAACCACGGAAATGCTTGAAGTGCAGCTGGTGAATGCGGTAGCGCCCTTTGTATTATGCAACCGGCTCGTATCGCTGATGAAGCGCGATCATACCGGCAAAAAACATATAGTCAACGTGACGGCCATGGAAGGGAAATTTTTTCGCTATAAGAAGGACGAACGGCATCCCCATACGAACATGGCCAAAGCGGCCCTGAACATGATGACCCACACGTCGGCGGAGGAGCTTGCCCGGCACGGCATCTATATGAACGCCGTTGATACAGGCTGGGTCACGGATGAGGATCCGGTGGAGCTTTCTCAGTTCAAACAGCAGGTGCATGATTTTCAGCCGCCCCTGGACATCGTTGACGGGGCTGCCCGGGTCTGCGATCCCTTCTTTGACGGGAGCCTGACCAACAAACACTGGTGCGGGAAGTTCCTAAAGGATTATTTTCCGATCGACTGGTAGGAGCGGTCCGCCACATATCTCATTGACTGCCGGTGGATGTTCGGTATAATAGTGCACCAGAGATTAATCGTTGGTGGTTTCGTAAAAAGTCCCTTTCGCCGTCATTGCAAGGAGCGAAGCGACGCGGCAATCTCGATTTTACCGGTATTTATGAACTGCGAGAGTGCTTCGTTGCGCTCGCAAAGACGGCTTTTACGAATTCGTCAATCGTTCGATCGCATATCAAAAGAGAACAAAGGAAGCTGCCAGCAACCATGGGAAACATCCTGCTGATCGATGATGATGCCGCATTTCTGGAATTGCTCGAAGACTATGTTGCCGAGCATTATCCGTCCCTCCACGTCTCGACCTGTGTTGACCCGATAAAATGCCTTGTCTCCATCACGGCAGACCTCGACCTCCTGCTGATCGATCTGGAGATGCCGGCCCTGGACGGCTCCAAGGTCCTTGCCTATGCTCTTTCCAAAGGGCTGAGCAAGAACCGTATCGTCATTGTATCAGGACACGATGCCGATTATCTGCACGAGCGCTTTCCTATGGGGACCTGCCTCGCGGTGCTGAACAAGTTTGATGGCAAGCAGAAGCGGGTTCTGGACATGATCTTTAAGTCGCTCCATCGGAAAAGCCTGGCAAAGAACGTCTCCCCGGGGCCGGATCAGGATAAATAACAGCAGGTTTTTTAAACCCATGAATAAAACTTCTCTTCGCCCGATCGTATTCATTGCAGTATTGCTCCTTCTTGCTCTGTTTCCACTGGGCTTGATGGCGTATAAGTTGAAAGTCCTGCAGTATCCGCTTGCCGGTTTGATCCCCGCCGTCAGTTACCACGTGGACCTCAGTATGCAGGTGGACGGCCATGGCGACACCATCGTTGCCTCCGTCTATCTGCCGAGGACCGACAACCGGCAGATCATCAGCGACGAGCAGAACTCGTCCGGCCTGTTTGCGTTCGCGATCCAGGCTGACCAGGACAACCGCTCCGCGCTCTGGCAGGCTGAGAGTGTGCGGGGAAAGCACATGATCCTGTACTCTTTTGACGTGCAGGCAAAACATGTGCGGTTTGTGATCCCGGAGACAATGGAAATACCGCCATCCTATCCCAAGGGCTTTGATGAGCATCTTTCGGCAACAGCGGGAATTCAGACAAACGATCCTCTCATCGAGCAGGAACTGCGCACGCTCTTTCCTGCAGGGCGCCCGAAACTGCTCGAAGCCCTTACGAGCATCCATCGCCGCCTGCAGCACGATTTCAAGAACCGTGATTTTTCCGGGTACACCGACGCGCTCACGGCGCTTAAACTGGGGGAGGCGAGCTGCAACGGAAAAAGCAGGCTCTTCGCGGCGCTTGCGCGCAACCTTAACATTCCCGCCCGGCTCGTCGGTGGTCTCATCCTGAAACAGGGCAGCAAACGGACAACGCACCAGTGGGTCGAGGTCTACGTGAACGGGCATTGGGTCCCCTTTGATACGATCAATGACCGGTTCGCCGAGCTTCCCCCAAACTATCTGACGCTCTATACCGGCGACCTGGTGTTGTTCAAACACACGTCAAATGTGAATTTTCAGTATTTTTTCAAGATGACCAAGCGTATGGTGCCCCGGCGCGAGGCCATGGAGAGCCTGGGCAGTTCCCGGCTCAATGTGCTGAACGTCTATGCCCTGTTCCAGCGCGTGGGCATATCTCAGAACCTGCTCAAGATCATCCTCTTGCTGCCTTTGGGCGCGCTCGTTACCGTCGTGTTCCGGAACGTCATCGGCGTCCAGACCTTCGGGACGTTCCTTCCGGCGCTCATTGCCGCGGCGGCGCGCGAGACCGGTTTACTTTGGGGCATCGCCGGGTTCCTGCTCATCATTCTCGTCTCCTCGGTCGTGCGTAAGGCGCTGGACTGGATGCAGCTCCTCCATTCTCCGAAGATGGCGGTTATGCTCACCACGGTCGTCATTACCATGCTGTCGATCACTATCCTCGGTGTTCAATTCGGGTTCTTCGAACTGGCCCACGTGACCCTGTTCCCCATCGCCATCATGGCGATCACCGCCGAGCGGTTCGCGCTGATCGAGACCGAGCAGGGGTTCCGCAAGGCCTTTCACATTCTGGTCGTGACGATCCTGGTCGTTGCCGCCTGCTATGCGGTCATGGATTCGCTCTTCCTCCAGAGCATGATCCTCGCGTTTCCTGAACTGCTGCTCCTGGTCATTGCGATCAATCTCTGGCTCGGTAAATGGATGGGGATCCGGGTGCTTGAGTTCGTCCGCTTCAGGCGGCTTATTCTGGAGCAGAAACAATGATGCGGGGCCTGTTCGGGATCATTCGGGACTGGGGAAAGGCGCGGGAGCGCGCGCTCCGGGTGCTCGGCATGAACCAGCGCAATCTCAATTACATCTATCCGAGCAACTTGCGCAAGGATTTTCCTATCGCCGACGACAAGATCACGACCAAGGAGATACTGTCCCGGGCAGGCGTGCCTGTGCCCGGCACGTATCGGATCTACAGCCATTTTTACGAGCTCCGGACGCTCCAGCAGGACCTCGCACCGTATCATGACTTCGTAATCAAGCCCTCGCAAGGGAGCGGCGGCAACGGTATCATTGTCGTTGCCGGACGCGAGGGGCAGAACTGGAAGAGCGTCGGCGGAAGGACGTTTACCCTGCAGGACCTCAAAAAGCACCTCTCGGACATCATTTTCGGCGTCTACTCCTTCGACCTCTCGGACCGCGCGCTTATTGAGGAGCGGGTGGTCCAGCATGACGAAATGAGCGAGCTGAGCCCGCACGGACTTGCCGACAT
The DNA here is from genome assembly GCA_031427195.1 of Nitrospirota bacterium. Classification (GTDB taxonomy): domain Bacteria; phylum Nitrospirota; class UBA9217; order UBA9217; family UBA9217; genus GWC2-56-14. The sequence goes on along the minus strand of JANPMZ010000248.1, from coordinate 4,238 downwards.
TCGGGTGATCCTGTATCGCGATGAACCAATGCTGTCCATGACCAGGGTGCCCACGCTGGGTTCGGAGGGCCGGGCCAACCTTCATCAAGACGCGGTCGGCATCGGGATCGACCTTGCGACCGGGCGCACGACACACGCGATACTGAAGGGCGAGCCGGTGGAACGGCATCCGGACACCGGGTTGCCGCTGATCGGCCGCATCATTCCGGGCTGGAGCGACGTGCTAGCCATAAGCAAACGCGCCGCGAAGGCGGTGCCCCTGAAATATCTCGGGGTCGACATCTCCCTTTCGCGGAACGGGCCGGTGCTGCTCGAGATCAATGTGCGGCCGGGCCTTGAGATCCAAAATGCTAATATGGCGGGATTGCGTTCGAAATTGACGGCGCCGGTCCGGAGCGAAGAATGAAGATCCCTATTTCCGAAACCCGGGACCGCGCAGCGGGAGGCGGCCGATGAAAACCAGTCGAACCCGCGTGTTTTTTGAAAGCTTCATTCCGGTTGTCGCGATCATCGCAGGCCTTATTGTCGTCTTGCTCTATGTTCAGTTCAAGGCCGCCTTTGAGGCGACACGGGTCACGGTTATCGCCATTGAGGACCCGGCAGCCCGGTCCGATACCGGGCCCGCCGATGAAGAACAGGATGCGACACCTGAGGTTTCCTCGGCGCAATCGCAGGACCCCCGGTTTCAGGAAGCGGCGCGGCTGACGGCGGAAAAAAAGTGGAACGAGGCTGAAAAAAAATACCGCGAGATACTGGAGGCCGGTGTTACCTCGCAGGCACTGAACGATCTCGGCGTCCTCCACTACAGGAAACGAGACCTGCGCCGCGCCATCGAGCATTTCGACCGGGCGGTGAAGGCCCAGCCGGTGTATGCGCCGGCCTTCTTTAACCGCGGCCTGGTCCTGTCGGCGACCGGGCGCTATGTTGAGGCGATCAAGGCTTACGATGTCTTCACCGGCCTGAGGCCTCATCATTTCGAGGCCCACTTCAACAGCGGCCTTGCTTTGCTCCGGCTGAAGGAGTTTAAAAAGGCGGCTGCGGTCTTTGAGCGGGCATCCCAGCTCGCCGGCGGCGCACGCAAGGCAAAGGCCTTGTACAACCTCGGAGCAGCGCAGCGGAGCATCGGGCCGGAGATGAAGGATCAGGCGAGAAAGTCCTTCGAGCAGGCGATCCGCCTCAAGCCGGATTTCATCGAGCCCCGGTTCGGCCTGGCGCTGCTCGAACCGCAGACGGCAGCGGGAAAAAAGCGCGCGCTTGTCCAGTATGACCTGATATTCAAGCTCAAGCCGAACTATCCACCGGCTTTTTTCAATCTGGGCCTGCTGCAGAGCGCCTTGGGCGACGCCAGGGCAGCGGAGGAAGCGTACCGCACCGCGATCCAGTTCGACCCGGAGCATACCAAGGCACGGTACAATATCGGCCTTCTTCTGCTGTCGTCAAAACGGTTCGACGAGGCCCGCAGCGAATTTGAACTGATCCTGAAGCGCGAACCGGGACACGCGGAGAGCCGGTTCAATCTTGGCAGGGCCGCCTACGGCCAAAAGGACTACGCCGCCGCAATGCAGGAGTATCGAAAAGCCGCTGAACTTCGGAAGGGCATCTATCCCGAGGCCTATCTTAATATGGGGCTTGTTGCCGTTGCTCAGAAACAGTATGCCGAGTCAATATCCTATTACCGAAAGGCGCTCAGTGTCCGAAAAGAATATCCCGAGGCCTGGTACAATCTTGGCCTTGCCCACCTTCGCCAGAAGCAGTTGGACGAGGCGGCTGATGCGTTCCGCACGGCGCTGAAATTCGATCCCCGATACGAGCAGGCGTGGTTCAACCTGGGGGTGCTGTCCACACGGGCGGGTAAGGAAGATGAGGCTATTGATGCCTACCGCAAGGCGATCGCGATCAGGCCGGACTATCCGCAGGCGCGACTCAACCTGGCGGTGCGCTATGCCAAGAAGGAGCGATACGATGACGCCATCCGCGAGTATCGAACGCTTCTCAATAAGGACGATACCTATGCGCTGGCGTGGATGAACCTCGGGCTGGCCTATGGGAAAACCGGGGCGGCCCGTCAGGCCGGGGACGCTTTCCGTAAGGCGCTGGCCCTTGAGCCCGGCAATGTGAAGGCCATGCAGCAACTGGGCGAGGCACTGCAGGCGCAGGGTGAGTATAACGACGCGGTCACGGTGCTGCGGCAGGCGGTAGATGCCGAGGCAACGGACGTGGACCTGCGAATAACGTTTACCAAGGCGCTGAAAAAAGCCGGGAAAACCGCGGAGGCGCGCGAGGAACTGCAGAAGGCGCTTAAACTGGATCCCGAAAATAAACAGGTTCTGCAAGAACTGAAGTCGCTGCAAGAGTGAATTTCGAAAGGAGGATGGAATGATTAAGAACTACAGGCGTGGAAAAATTGCGGTTTGGGTCCTGGCGATATTGACTGCGGCGTCATTGGCTGTTGCTGAGGAGCCTGATCATGCACAGAAGAAGGGAACGTCCCGTTCAGGGCAGGAGGAAGTGAGTCCCTTCAAGGTTTCGCTCGCAACCGGCATCGGGTATGACAGCAATGTGTACCGGGCTCCGGGCGCTCCCTACCTTGACTCTTTCCCTACGGTCACCCAACCGGTCATGCCGGTCATCCATACGGGCTTTTTTGCGCCGCTGAATTTGGATGTTTCCTATTTTCAGCAGTTGGGGAAAAGCGTGCGTTTTATAGCGGCGCTGTCGTCTGATAATACGCTCTACCTGAAGTCCGAGAACAATAACGCGAACACCTATACCCATAAACTGAAGGCAGGTCCGGAGTTCATTCTCGGAACACAGGGGAAAAAAGAAAATACACTGCAGCTCCTGCCATTCATCAAGAGCCATACGGAAACCTACTATGACCGCGACACCGGGAGCGCCAAAACCACCGCTCCACCTACCCCCGACGACATTGCGGATAACTACTCTTACGACAGCATGGGTTTCGAATCGATGCTGGCGCTCAAGACGCTTCCTGTCAAGGTCGGGGTCACGCTCGAATGGGAGAAACGGGATTACACAAATACGGGTTTTGTTTCCCAGTACGATCACACCTATTACCTGCTCGGCGGTGAAGTCGAGGTCCCGATCATGAAGCGGATAGCGCTCGACCTGCAGTACGATTACTACGTGCGCGATTATGACGACCGCCACTCCCGTGACCTGAACGGAGCACTCTTAGCATCCGCCCCGCTGCTGAAGTATGTTTACTATCAAGCAGGCGCATCGGTCCGGGTCAAAGCAGCAAAGAACCTGACCCTGTATCTCGACTACAGCCGGCTGGAGCGGGAAGACGCCAACTATGTCGGTTACAACGACTATACCGAGGACGAGTTCGGAGTGAGGGCGACCCTCCATTTTGATACGTTCAAGGTCAGAGCGAAATACGCATGGACGGACAGGGCCTATCCGCGGGCGTTCGCGTTCGACAATCCCACCCAGCCGCGGATGGACTACGATGTGAAGAAGGTGATTATCAAGGCTGAGAAGGAATTGGGAAAACATTCCGAGGTATGGCTTGAGTATGAATCCCGGAACACCGATTCAACCGACCTCCGGTATGAATATGATAAATACCAGGTAATGGCCGGAGTAAAACTGAAGATCTGAGGCGCGTCGGCTTTCGTTTCCGAGCGGGGCGGGCGGCATCGGGGCGAGGTCCCAACGAGGGGACAGGCGGATTTTACCTTGACCCGTGCCGCCCAACCCTGTACCCTGTTTCCCATGCTGCTGATCTTTCCTCCTGTTGCCAAGGCCTGTGAACCGCCTGCCGGCATCGCAAAGCTCGCCGGCGCCTTGAAGGCGCACCATATCCCCTGCACTTTGCTGGATGCCAACCTCGAAGGACAGCTCTTCCTTCTGCGGCAGCCGCAGACCGCGTCCGATACCTGGACCCGCAGAGCGGTGAAGAATATCTCAACAAATCTTGCTGCGCTCAAAACCCCGCGCACGTATCAGTCGCCTGACCGCTACAGCCGGGCAGTGCGCGACGTGAACCGCGTGCTCGAAGTGTTCGCAAAACCATGCCATGCGGTCCTGGGTCTGGCTGATTATCACCATGAAATACTCTCTCCGGTTCGGAGCGCTGATCTGCTTGCGTCAGCTGAACATCCTGCGCAGAATCCGTTCTACGGTTATTTCAGCAAGCGTCTGTCGGAAATTCTGAACCAGCCGTTATTACCGCTCATGCGCGAAGGCCGGGAAACAAAAATACAAGTTGT
>JANPMZ010000247.1:0-6028 GCA_031427195.1 Nitrospirota bacterium | reverse complement strand
AAGGAGTTCCGCCAGCACCACGATGCCGCCCTCGCCCCGCTTGCCGAGCCCCATCGCGAGCCAGGCGTATTTTACGGTCACGAGCAGAATAAGGGTCCAGACGATGAGCGACAGAACGCCGAGAACATGCTCCTCCGTGGGCTTGGTCAGGAGGAAGATCACCGTCAGCGTGTAGATGGGGCTCGTGCCGATATCGCCGAAAACGAGTCCGAGGGATTTGATGGTTCCTTTGAATGGAGATACTTTGTCAGGCATACAGAGATGCGGCTCCGGCGCTAGATGGATTGCTGATCTGAATTTTGACAAGATAATACAGTTGCCGTAAAAAAGCAAGATGAAAACAGCTTGAAGAGCGGCAGCAAAGGAGCGGTTCTGGCGCCGGATCATGCACGTCCATGATACCGTCCGGCCCCGCGCCAACGGAAGAACCCCATCCGAACAGAGATCGATCATTCTCCAGAAACTACCCGCGCACACAAAGGATGAGATGGAGGCCTCGGCCTCCGGCGCAATGCTGGATTCAGAGCCAAAAAAGCCAACGGTACCGGTAACACTGATAGCGTGTCAAAAATACACCGCGTTTGGGTAATAGATTACCTACTCACGCAGCCCACTAACATCCAAGCAATTGATATAATGCAATTTTAATTAGGCACAGCTATTGCAAATATAAATAGGTGTAAGCTAAAAAATGTACTTTCTGCAAAATACTTATGAGAGATAAACAAAAAATATTAGCCTTTTCCGCAATTGCCGCAGTTACCCTCTGGGTTGCGAACTCCGCTATCTATGCCTTCATCCTGCACCAGGGCATGTTCTCAGACCTGGTGCTGTTCGGCGGTTCGTGGCAAGAACTCTTTTCGCGGCTGTTCCTTGTAGCCGGGATCGTCGTCTACGGCGTTGTCATCACCAGGATGCGCGATAGTTCCGACCGAACAAAAATGCATACGGAACTGCGTGCGAATCTCGAACGGGAGGTTGCGGAACGGACCGATGAGCTGCGCTCGGTCAACGAGCTCCTGCACAAGGAGATCCTCGACCGCACGCGGACGGAAGAGGAGCTGTATAGGTCCGAACGCTTCCTCAGCACCATTTTCGACAGCTTCCACGACCCCTTTAATATCGTGGACCGCGATTACCGGATCGTAAAGTTCAACGAGGCCTATTCCCGCATGAAGAACATGTCGGCCAAGGACCTTTTCGGCAAAAAATGTTATGAGGCGCTCCATGACAGGAGCAGCGTTTGTGAGGACTGCGTTCTCGTGAAAACCTTTCAGTCCAAGGACCCCTGCGCCAAAGAGAAACGGGTAACCCAGGCCAACGGGACCGAGATGTGGCTCGAGATCTACACCTACCCCATTCTGGACCAGCAAAAGAACGTAACGCACGTCGTCGAATACACAAGGGACATTACGGACCGTAAAAAAGCGGAAGAAGAAAAGAAGCAGTTGATCGAGAACCTGAACTATCTGTCCACGACCGACAGCCTCACCGGCTTACGCAACAGACGGGCGCTCACCGATACGCTGCATCAAGAGATCGAACGCACGCAGCGGTATGATACGGACCTTTCGCTCATCCTGTGCGACCTGGACAAGTTCAAACCCATCAATGACACCTACGGCCATGCTGCGGGCGACGCCGCCCTCCAGGCCGTTTCTGAAGCGCTCAAGACCTCGCTCCGTAAAACGGACATCCTGGGCCGGTATGGTGGTGATGAGTTCATGATCATTCTGCCGGAGACGTCGCTCGCCGCCGCAAAAATGCTTGCAGAAAAGGTCCGCCTTGCGGTGTCGGAGATCGAGCTGTCCGTTGGGAACAACAAACGGATCGGCCTTTCCCTGAGCCTCGGCGTGGCCGGGTGCTGCGCGCCCGCAGAAAACCTCGACACCCTGGTGAGGCTCGCTGATTCGGCGCTTTACGAGTCGAAGCAAGGGGGCAGGAACAGGGTATCGGCTATGAGCGTGTGAAGTTTAACATGCAGCAGATATAACGATGAGGGTGATTGCAGGAGCAGCAGCAAGATACAGGTAGCCGAGAGCGAACGATTCAGAAAACAAAATATTTTAAATTTTTATTCTTCCCGACGGGCCTCGCGGTTCTCAACATCCTGTCCACACGTTGTTTGGCCTTTTCCACAGCCTTTTCCACAGTCAATCCCTGAGATATGAACACCGTTATAGCAGCAGAAAGTACGCAGCCCGTGCCGTGAAAATCGCCTTTTTGCCTGTTTGTGGAAAAGCTCAGAACGGCCTTCCCCCCATAGAGAGTATCAACTGCCTCGCCCCGCAAATGGCCGCCTTTGATCAGAACAAAGGCCGGTCCCATGTCGAGCAGTATGCCTGCCGCAAGGTCCATGTCCTGGTCCGACTTGATGGCAATTCCCGTAAGGGCCTCAGCCTCGGGGATGTTCGGCGTTATGATCCGGGCCAGCGGGAAGAGTTCCTTTTTCAATGATGATACCGCTGCTGGCAGAAGCAGCGCTTTGCCGGAACTGGATTGGAGCACGGGATCAATCACCAGATTCGCGATCCTGTATTCCCGCATGGTCCGTGCAACAGCAACAACATTCTGCTTTGTCAGCAGCATTCCGGTCTTGATCGCGTCAGGCATGATATCCGAAAGAAGCGTCTCGATCTGCTTTGCGAGCATGAGTGACGACACCGGTTCCACTACAGAGACTCCCCTGCTGTTCTGGACCGTGAGCGCAGCCGGGATGGCCATACCGTAGGCGCCGAGCGCCTGAAAGACCTTCAGGTCGACCTGGATGCCTGCGCCGGATGAAGGATCGGAACCGGCTATGGAGAGGACTTTTTTCATCATAACGCAGCCATCGGCAGCAACCACATCGTCGGGGATAAACCCCGACGCTACAAAAGAAGCGTAGCGCCCTCGTTTATCGGGGGCGCAAAACACGCGCGAGAACATTTCAAATTTTTAAAAGAAATAACGTATAAAGGGGAGCCTCTTGCAAAACTGTTTGTCATCCCCGAATGCCTCTATCGGGGACATGCTACCGCACGGGCACGGTACGCTGCGCCCCCGCCCCGTCATTCAGATCCAGTTTAATCAATTCCATCGGGTCAACGCGCGCACCCTGCACACGAACGCCCCAGTGCAAATGGGCGCCGGTGGACCGGCCGGTGGAACCTACCAGGGCGATGACCTCTCCCTTTTTGATCTGCTGACCCGGCTTTACCAGGACCTTCGAAAGATGAAAGAACATGGTATAGAGCCCCTGGCCGTGGTCGAGCACCACTGAATTACCGGAGTAATACAGGTCATCGACGAGCGCAACCACGCCGTTGTTCGGCGCACGGACCTGCTCGCCTTCCTCCGCCTCAACATCAACGCCCGTATGGGGGTTCTTGGGGATCATGTTCATGAACCTGCGCACACCGAAAAGGGTGGAGATCTTTCCTTCGCGGGGATTTATGAATCCGCCGTCCCAGACACGGCCGGTCTCATTCGGCCATAGCGAGCTCGTCAGTTTCAGTTCCCGCGCAACCCGTGCCTCGTTCTCAGGAGAAAGCTCGACCATATCCTTTGGGAGCTTCAGGTGCTGCACAGGATATTCTTTCTTCTGCACCACGATTGTCCGATGTTCCGTGCTCCCGATGGCCGCAACATCCAGCGGATAGGAACCAGGCTCAATAAAGAGATCGATGCCGACCACAGCCCGAAAGACGTCTTTGGAGGGATTGAAATAGATCTTTCTGCCATTAAAGGCGCCGTCAACAGGACCGTTCACTCCCCTGACCGTAACGATCATGATGTCGCCCGGTCCCGGACTTGACGGGGAAAGGACAATCTCCGGCTGAGGAGGGACCACCGGCTCTGCGGCAGAAGCAATGAAAGGAAGGCACAACACAGCTGCGATAATGAGGAAATTCCCCCTCAGCCAACCCTCTCCCACCAGGGGAGAGGATATTGATCTTACTTGTCGCCGTAGTTCAATCCGCAATCCGCAATCCGCAATCCGCAATAGCTTCTCCCTCATTTCTTCTTCAGGTAGGCGCTCACGCCCTTCATGGAGCAGAACTCGCCGCACATGGTGCAGACGTCGGACTCCTTGGGCATGCTCGATTCGCGCAGTTTGCGCGCCCGGTCGGGATTAATCGAAAGTTCGATCTGCCCCTTCCAGTCGAGCGCTTTGCGCCGCCGGGCCATTTCCTTGTCCCAGTCCATGGCGCCTTTGACGCCTTTGGCGATGTCCGCTGCATGGGCCGCGATCCGGCACGTGATCACGCCTTCGCGCACATCGTCCAGATCCGGCAGCCGCAGATGCTCCGAAGGAGTGACATAGCAGAGGAAGTCCGCGCCGGCGGCTCCGGCAATGGCGCCGCCGATGGCCGAGGTGATATGGTCGTATCCCGGCGCGACATCGGTCACCAGCGGACCGAGCACATAAAAGGGCGCGCCCTTGCAGAGCTCCTTCTGGATCTTAATGTTCGTCTCGACCTGGTTGATCGGTACATGGCCGGGCCCCTCGATCATCACCTGCACACCTGCCTCGTGCGCCTGGTCGCGCAACTCGCCTAAAATGATCAGCTCCTCGATCTGCGCACGGTCCGTGGCATCGGCAAGACAGCCCGGCCGCATGCCGTCTCCCAGGGAGAGCGTCATGTCGTACTTTTTGCAGATCTCGATAAGCCGCTCGTACTGCGTATAGAGCGGGTTTTCTTTTTCATTTACAATGCACCACTCAAGATGAAACGCGCCGCCCCGGCTCACCACGTCCATGATCCTGCCCTGGCGCTTCAAGCGCTCAATGCTCGACAGTGTAACGCCGCAGTGCACAGTCACGAAGTCGACGCCCTCTTCCGCCTGCTCCTCGATAACACGGAAGAGCGTTTCCGGGTCCATCTGGACGATGGACTTGCCCTTTTCCACGGTCTCGACCGCAGCCTGGTAGATCGGCACGGTGCCGACGGAGATAGTCGAGTGCCTCATGATCTCATTGCGGATCTCGATGATCGGCCCGCCGGTTGAGAGGTCCATGACCGCGTCAGCGCCGGCGGCTATAGCGACCTTGAGCTTCTCGATCTCGTCAGCCACGGACATGCGGTCCTTGGAGGTGCCGATGTTCGCATTGACCTTGGTCCGCAGCCCCTTGCCTATGCCGAGCGGAGTGATCGACGTGTGGCGATTGTTGCGCGTAATGACGATCGTGCCGGCCGCCACGCCTTCGACGACATGGGACAGGCTGACGCCCTCAGCCCGCGCAACCGCTTCCATCTCGGGAGTAATGTTGCCTTTTCGTGCTTCAAGTATCTGGGTCATGATCTACCTCGCATGCGGGTTTTCTCGTGAATCATTTTTTTACCTCGGGGTACAAGAATCGCAGGCGATTCTTTCCATGAAAGCTATGGCCTGCATGAACTTCCGGGCTGCTGCTGTAATATCATCAGCTGCAAGGATCGACGATATCAGCGCCACGCCGTCTGCCCCGGCGGCAATGACCTGAAGCACGTTCGTGCTTTTTATTCCACCAAGAGCAAATAGAGGAATATTGATCGGATATTTTGCTTCCCTGATGGTCGACTTCCCCAAAGGCTTTCCCTGTTGAGCTTTTGACGGCGTTTCAAAAATTGGGCCATAGGTGATAAAATCAGCCCCCCTGGCCTCAGCATCCTTTGCCTCTTGAACGGAATGTGTTGAAGCTCCGATCAGCATCCCGCTGCCCACAATCTTTCGCGCGGCATCGACCGGCATGCTCTGATGGCCCAGGTGCACCCCGTCGGCGCCGACAGCAACCGCGATATCAACGTGGTCATTGACGAACAGCTTTGCCCCAAATTCACGCGTAATGATCCGCAGCTCCTGAGCCAGGGCCAGAAGCTCCCGAACAGGAAGATCATTCTCACGGAGCTGGACAGCAGAGACCCCGCCTTGCAGGGCAAGACGGACCGCTTCGGGAAGAGGCATCTTCGTCTGTTTCCGATCCGTTATGAGGTAAAGTTTGAAAGGTATCTTCATTTCACCATTCACAATTCACCATTCACTTTTTTCACTGGCTTACTCTCAG
>JANPMZ010000246.1:0-2408 GCA_031427195.1 Nitrospirota bacterium | reverse complement strand
GCGACGCGATAGAAATTATAATCATGGTACTTGCCGGGACCGCTGATCAGCAGGTCTTCTTTCTCGTATACGAGGTTCTGCCGTTTATATTCACCCATCTCGAAATCCGTGGTGAGCTGTATGGCGTTGGTCGGGCATGCTTCTTCGCAGTATCCGCAAAAGATGCAGCGTGAAAAGTTGATCCGGAAGAACTCGGGATACCGCCTCCCGTGCTCGTCCTCGGTTGACTGGAGCGAAATGCAGTCCACCGGGCAGGCTACGGCGCACAAATAGCATGCGACGCAGCGTTCCTGGCCGTCGGGATCCCGGGAGAGGATGATCCTGCCGCGCCACCGCGGAGGGATATAGGGCCGCTCCTCGGGATATTGGATCGTCGCCCGTTTCCGGAACATGGTCATGAAGACCGTATAGATCGTTTTGAGAAGACTAAACATAGAACCTTTTGACACTGAAGGACACTGATTCGTTATGATTAAAATATATGATTTAAAGACGTATCATAAAAGATCAGTGGTGATCAGTGTCTAAATATTATTTTTCCTTAAGCAGTATCCATGCACCCGTCACTATCAAATTTAACAACGACAGCGGCAGCATTACTTTCCACCCGAAGGACATCAGCTGATCATACCGCGGCCGGGGAAGCGACGCACGGAGCAGGATGAAGAAGCAGATGAAGATAAAAGTCTTGATCAGGAACCAGACGATTGGCGGCAGGATCGGTCCCAGCCAGCCGCCGAAGAACAGCGCAACCGTGATCGCCGAGATGAGCGTGACGCCGAGATACTCGCCCACAAAGAACATACCGAACTTCATTCCCGAGTATTCCGTATGAAAGCCCGCAACCAGCTCGCTCTCCGCTTCCGGAAGGTCAAAGGGCAGCCGGTGAGTCTCTGCGAGCCCGGCGATGAAGAAGACCACGAAGCCGATGAACTGCGGTACGATGAACCATCCGTCACGCTGCGCCTCGACGATCACGCGCAAATTGAAGGAGCCTGCCAGCATGACCACGCCCATGAGCGACAGGCCCATGAAGACCTCATAGCTCAGCATTTGCGCGACCGAACGAAGGCTGCCCAGGAGCGCATATTTGCTGTCCGAGGCCCAGCCTGCCAGGGCCACACTGTACACGCCGAGGGACGACATGGCCAGGAAAAACAGCAGCCCGATGTTCAGGTCAACGACCTCGATGCCCGGCGCAAAGGGAATGACCGTGAAGGACATGAGCACGACGACCATGATCACCGCCGGAGCAATGATGAACACCGGCTTATCGGCAAAGGGCGGGACCCAGTCTTCTTTCGTCAGGATCTTCACCGTGTCCGCCAGCACTTGCAGCAGGCCGAAGGGCCCCACGCGGTTCGGGCCGTACCGGTCCTGCCAGAGCGCCAGCAGTCTGCGCTCAAGCCAGATGAGCATTGCGCCGATGGTCAGCACCACGAAGAGGATGCTGAAGAGGACCAGAATATGATGAAGCGCTTCATTCATTTGTTTGCCCGGTTGATTTTAATTTTGCCCGCTCCCTGACACCCGGCGCATGCAGGCTGAGTTCTTCTGAACCGAAAATGCGATACATAGGAGAAGCAAGCTTTTCGCCTTCATCAGGCGTATTGGCGTCTGGAATACTCTGAAAGTAGGATATCTCAGCGACGACTTCCCCCCTCACCCCAGCCCTCTCCCGCGAGGGGAGCGGGGGAACTTGTCCCTCCCTTGATGGGAGTGATGAAGGGAGGGTGGCTGGTTCGATCAAACGGATTCCCGGATCGCCATCTTTGAGTGTCCCGCCGACCTCCTCCTGGTACTTGTTCAGCGCCTGGACCGAGTTCCATCCCGGAGACCAGTAGCGTGAAATGAGCGGCGCAGGCGGTTGGCCTTCGTATCCTTCCATTGAAAAAGACAAGGGAGAATCCGCATCCCGCGGCGGTTTTGGCTCATGTACGCTGATGTTTGCGAGCATTGCCGTGCGGCCGCTGTACTGGTGCGGTTGACGCGGTATCTTCTGTCCCGATATCCGGAAATCGGCTTTCGGTGCGATGTCTTGTACCGGTTTAAAAACAGGCAGAGAAGTGGCCATATCCTCAATGATTTCATCCAAAGACCGTTGATGCCCGTTATCCTTGCCTTCTCCCCTGGCGGGAGAGGGTTGGGTGAGGGGGGCCTTCCCGACCGCAGTCATTATCTCATCGATCCACTTCCAGCTTTCCTGAATGTCATGATTCGGGTCGAACACTTTATAGAACCGCTGTGCCCGGCCTTCATTGTTCACTAGTGTGCCATGTGCTTCGGCAAATGTCGCGGCAGGCAGGGTGATGTCCGCTTTTGACGACGTGGGGTTGATCAAATGATCAATGACGATTACGTTCTTCGCGTGGCTCAGTGCTTCATCCACGATTTTTTCATCGGTCCTG
>JANPMZ010000245.1:0-2340 GCA_031427195.1 Nitrospirota bacterium | reverse complement strand
CCCGCGCCCCGTTCCATTTCCGCGGTTATTTTTTCTACCACGGGAATGAACCGGGCATCCGGGTGGAGCCTTGGATCGGCAGTATAGAGCCCGTCGATATCCGAGAGTATCACGAGGAGGTCCGCATCAATAAGCTGCACGACCATCCCGGAAAGGTTGTCATTGTCGCCGAACTTGATCTCGTCAACGGCCACGGTATCGTTCTCGTTAATGATGGGGATGACGCCGTATTCGAGGAGAGTATGGAGTGTATTCCGGGCGTTCAGAAACCTGCTCCGGTTCGACAGGTCCTCGCGCGTGAGGAGCACCTGAGCGACCTTTTTGCCATGGGCGCCAAAGGTCTTTTCATACATCCACATGAGGCCCGACTGACCTACGGCGGCCGCAGCCTGTTTCAAGGGAAGGGGCATGCCTTTGGTCTTCTTCAGGCCGAGCTTTGCCAGACCGGCGGCAATGGCCCCTGACGAGACGAGAACCACCTCGCGCCGTTCGTCCATGATCGAGACGATCTCCCTGGCGAGCTGTTCTATCCTCTTTTGGTCAAGCCCCCCGCCAGAGGAAGTCAGGACAGCGCTGCCCACCTTGATAACCACGCGGCGTGTTTTGGACAACAGGGATTTTTTATCGGCGGCAGCGTTCTTCATGCGAAGATCCAATGAATGATACATTCGTAAAAAGTCATTATCCACCGCCGAGACGCGGAGGAAGGCACCTTGAAAATAATAATGATTTTCTCTGCGTCTCAGCATCTCAGCGGTTAAACCCGATTACGAGACCACCAAACCACAGTTCAAGATAATCTTAATGTTTCATCACGCAGCAATTACAGCAACTTGCGGATAGTCATTCATCCTCTACTTTTACTTCCTGCGGAGCAACTTCGACGACTTTTTCGCGTTTTTTACGCCCCTCTTCCACTTTTTCCGACAGGAAGTTAACCAGGGTATCGATGCCCTTGCCTGTTGCCGAAGACACGGGGAAGAACATAAACTCATGCTCCCGGCAATAGCTCTCCAGCTTCTCGACGTGCTCAGGGATCGCCGCATCGATCTTGGTGGCTGCCACCGCCATATACTTGTCCGAGAGCTTGTCGCTGTAAAGCGCAAGCTCATTATTGATCTTGATAAAGTTCTCGACCGGATCGCCCGGCACCATACCGGAAACGTCCACCATATGCAGAAGGATCGAAGTGCGTTCAATATGGCGCAGGAACTCGAATCCCAGTCCCGCGCCTTTGTGGGCATTCTCGATCAAACCCGGGATGTCGGCAACCACATATCCTTTTCTGCCCGCGGGCTTCACCACGCCGAGCACCGGCGTAAGTGTTGTAAAAGGATAATCCGCGATCTTTGGCTTGGCAGCTGATATGGTCGAGATAAGCGTCGATTTTCCGGCATTGGGAAAACCGACCAGCCCCACATCGGCCAGAAGCTTCAGTTCGAGAAAAAGCTGCCGCTCTTCGCCCGGCTCTCCGGGTTGGGCATACCGGGGCGTCTGTTTGGTAGCTGTCTTGAAAAAGGCATTGCCCTTGCCGCCTCTCCCCCCCTTGCCGGCAATGAACTCCTTGCCGTCCTCGTCCAGGTCCACCAGCACTCCCGGAGTCACGGTATCGTACACCAGCGTGCCAACAGGAACGCGGATGATGATATCGTCGGAGTCAGCGCCGGTCTGCTCTTTTCCGCTGCCGGGAAGACCATCCTTGGCAAAGTAATTCTGCTGATATCTGAGGTCAATGAGCGTGCCCAGCTGCAGATCGGCACGGATGATGACGTCAGCGCCCTTTCCCCCGTCTCCGCCGCTGGGACCGCCGCGCGGAACATAGGCTTCGCGCCGGAAGGCGATGCACCCCTTGCCTCCATGGCCTGCCCTGATGTTGATTTTCACCCTGTCTATAAAATTTGACATCGTCATTAACCCTGTGAGAAATATACAGATAACGGCATTAAAATGCAAGCAGCATGAGCGGAAAAAGCGTGTCAGGAAACCATTGTGGAGCCGTTAGCCCACGATCCCTGTCATAGAGGGTCCGAACGTGCAAACAGAAAAGGCGGCATAAATTTCATGCCGCCTTGTAAAGGATACCGGGATCAGGATGAACGTTTACACTGCTGCTGCGTACACGCTCACTTTTTTACGGGTTTTGTCTTTGCGCTCGAACTTCACCAAACCGGTAATCTTGGCAAAAAGCGTGTCGTCGCTTCCCTTGCCCACGTTCGTGCCCGGATGGATTTTGGTACCGCGCTGTCTGATGATGATGGTTCCTGCATTGATCAGCTCGCCGTCGTAGCGCTTTACGCCCAGACGCTGTGCATTACTGTCTCTGCCGTTCCGTGAACTGCC
>JANPMZ010000244.1:0-20645 GCA_031427195.1 Nitrospirota bacterium | reverse complement strand
CTGTGACCGTATACGATACTGGTGGAGCCTTTACTGATGCCGCAAGGAGATCAAGGACATCGTCGCCTATCTCCGGGTGTTGCATAATCCCGCTGACGTGGTGGGCCTGCGCAGGATCATCAACGTGCCTGCACGGGGCATCGGCGATACGACCGTTGACAAGCTTGAAAGGGCTGCAACGCTGGCAGGCACGGGGCTTTATCAGGCTGTTGTTGCCGCGGAGCAGACCGATGTCACCCAGGCTGCTAAGAGGAAGCTTCGGGAATTTACCACGATGATGGACCGTTTGCGGGAACTGACGAACGTGCTGACGATCACGGACCTGGTTCGGCGGGTGATCTTCGAAAGCGGCTACGGCGCCGCACTGGAGCAGGAAAAGTCGATCGAAGCACGGATCAGGCTCGAAAACCTGACGGAACTCATGACCGCGACCGAGGATTTCCTGGAGCAGCACCGGGACGCGACGCTTGATACGTTCCTGGACCAGGTGGCGCTCGTAACCGATTCAGAACAGCAGATGTCCGCCGAGGGCAGGCGCGGCAACGTTGATTCGGTTACGCTCATGACACTCCATAGCGCGAAGGGGCTTGAGTTCAGTGTGGTGTTCCTGGCCGGCATGGAAGAGGGGTTGTTTCCCCATTCCCGGTCCGCAGAAGACGAGGACGAGCTTGAGGAGGAGCGGAGGCTCTGCTACGTTGGCATGACCCGGGCCAAGGAACGGCTCATTCTGACGCACGCACGGGAACGCCGACTCTATGGATATTCGCAGGCGAACCTGGTGTCGCGCTTCATCCAGGATATTCCTGACGAGGCGATCGAAATGATCGGCGGTGATTTCGCGGCAGCCATTCAGGTCAGGGAGCCGCAACGGTGGAACGCATCCATTTCGCATCCGATCCGGAAAGAGCCATCCTTGATTCGGGCCGCATCGCCAACGATCCAGAAGGGAGCGGCAACAACTCCCTTTTATAACGGTGCGGTGGTGCGTCATGCCAAGTTCGGACTCGGTACGGTGCAGCGGTCCGAAGGTGCGGGCGATGACCTCAAGATCAGCGTCAGTTTCCCAGGGCATGGAGTGAAGACGCTTGCGGTGAAGTATGCGAATCTGGAGATCATATAAGGCAGGAGTCAGGAGACAGGAAACAGGAGAGCAGAATGAATATCACGAAACAGGAAGTCGAACACGTTGCCAGGCTTGCGCGGCTGGAGTTGTCGGAACAGGAAAAGGATCAATTGACCGAACAGCTTTCCGGCATTCTTACCTATGTGGAGAAATTGAACGAGCTTACGACAACAGGTGTGGAACCGACGGCACATGTGCTCGATATCAGCAACATCATGCGCGACGATCTGCCTCAAGAGAGCCTTTCCCAGGAACAGGCCCTGGCCAATGCACCGGATAAGGCGGCGGGGCATTTCCGGGTGCCGCTGATAATTGAGTAAATCGATTTCGGATTTCGGAATGGAAAGGCCACGACCAGAGAATACAACCTTTGACACGGAAGAATCGGATAAAGGCTCTGATAAAGGCGGATACATCAAGGCAGTATCCTGTGGAAAAAAGAGGGGACTATGTTTAGATTGATGCTGAGATCAAAGATCCACCGGGCGACCGTAACGGACGCGGACCTTGAATACGAGGGAAGCCTGACCGTTGACCCGCTTCTTCTTGAGGCCGCGGATATGCTGCCGTATGAACAGGTGCGCGTATCGAATCTGAACAACGGCGAACGCTTCGAGACTTATATCATCCCGGGAAAACGCGGTTCCGGGGACATGTGCCTGAACGGCCCCACCGCGCGCAAGGGAGCCAAAGGCGACAAGATCATCGTTTTCTGCTACGAGTACTACAATGAGCAGGAGATTAAAACCTTCAAGCCCAATATCGTTCTGGTTGACACGAGCAATAAGATCGTTTCCGTGGGCCACACCATAAAGGAGTAGGGATGGAGTTATACGAACGGACAATTCACGAGCTGCACGATATGCTGAAAAAGGGCGATACCACGTCCGAGGCCATTACGGAGTCGGTCCTCGGCAGGATAGCCGCCGTGGACGACAAGGTCAAGGCGTACATCACGGTCACGACCGATGCGGCCCGGCAGCAGGCGAAGGAAGCGGACAGACGGCTGAAAGCCGGAGATCATGCCTCGCCGCTCCTCGGAATACCGGTGGCGATCAAGGACAATATGTGCACTGAAGGCATCGCCACGACCTGCGCCTCGAAGATCCTGAAGAACTTCATACCCCCTTACGATGCAACAGTGGTTTCCCGGTTGAAGCAGGCCGGCGCTGTTATCTGCGGCAAGCCGAACATGGATGAGTTCGCCATGGGCTCGTCTACGGAGAATTCCGGATTTTTTGTCACGAAGAACCCCTGGGACCTCAGCCGGATACCGGGCGGATCGAGTGGCGGCTCTGCTGCCGCGGTAGCTGCTGACGAATGCATCGGCTCCCTTGGTTCGGATACGGGCGGGTCCATCCGTCAGCCTGCCGCCTGCTGCGGCGTGGTGGGGCTTAAACCGACCTACGGACGGGTGTCGCGGTTCGGCCTGGTGGCCTTTGCTTCGTCCCTGGATCAGATCGGCCCCATCACGAAGGATGTGACGGACACGGCGCTGCTCATGAATGCCATTGCCGGGCATGATCCCCGGGACTCAACGTCGGCGAACATTCCTATGCCTGATTTTACCAAGGCCCTCAAGAAAGACCTGCAAGGCATGAAGATCGGGCTGCCGAAGGAGTATTTCATCGAAGGCATGGACCCCGGAGTGGACAAGGCCGTAAAAGCAGCTGTCCAGACGCTCAAGGGGCTGGGGGCGACACTGGTGGAGGTATCGCTGCCGCACACGGACTATGCGGTGGCAACGTACTATATCCTTGCCACGTCCGAGGCAAGTTCCAATCTGGCACGCTATGACGGCATCAAGTACGGGTTCCGCGCTGAAGGCGCTAAGGACCTGCTTGACCTGTACATGAAATCGCGCAGCCAGGGGTTCGGCCCCGAGGTCAAGCGGCGCATCATGCTCGGCACCTATGCGCTCTCGGCCGGGTACTATGATGCGTATTATAAAAAAGGGCAGCAGGCGCGCACACTGATCAAAAAAGACTTTGAAGAGGCCTTCAAGGTTTGCGACGTGATCGCCACACCCACGGCGCCGACTGCTGCGTTCAGGATCGGTGAAAAGTCATCAGACCCGCTTCAGATGTACCTGTCCGATATTTTCACGATCAGCGTGAACCTGGCCGGCATCCCGGGGATATCGATCCCTTGCGGGTTCACGGGCGAGGACCTTCCTGTCGGCTTGCAGCTGCTCGGCAGGCACTTTGACGAGGAATCAATTCTCAAAGCCGCGTTCGCTTATGAGCAGGCCACGGAATGGCATAGGAAAAAGCCGAAATTGTAACGACAGGATCCAGGGTTCAGGGGCCAGGGTCCAGGTGGGAGCCCCCTGTGTGGCGACTTTTATTGCGGATTACCATACGAAGAGGTAGGTCATCATGAAATATGAAGCAGTGATCGGGCTTGAAGTGCATGCCCAGCTCCAGACGAAGACCAAGATATTCTGCGGCTGCGAGACCAAATTCGGCGAGGATGCCAACACCAGGACCTGTCCGGTCTGTATCGGTATGCCCGGCGTGCTGCCGGTCCTGAACCGGAAAGCCGTCGAGTACATTGTAAAGACCGGCCTGGCCACGCACGGGACGGTCAGCCCCTCCAGCCGGTTCGCGCGCAAGAACTATTTTTATCCCGATCTGCCGAAAGGATATCAGATTTCCCAGTACGAGCTGCCGATCATCGAAGGAGGCTATGTCGAGCTCGTCATCGACGGGAACGTAAAACGCATCGGCATCACCCGCATACACCTCGAAGAGGACGCCGGCAAGAACCTGCACCAGTCCGCCGGGAACGCCAGCCTGGTGGATCTGAACCGGGCCGGGACGCCGCTCATGGAGATCGTGTCCGAACCCGATATCAGGACCGCCGAAGAAGCGTCCGAGTATCTTAAAAAGCTCCGCTCCATCCTGCGCTACATCGAGGTGTCGGACGCGGACATGGAAAAGGGCAATTTCCGGTGCGACGCCAATGTCTCGATCCGTCCCGTCGGCGTTAAAGAGTTCGGCACCCGGGCCGAGATCAAGAACGTGAACTCCTTTAAGTTCGTGCAAAAAGCGATCGAGTATGAGCTCAAGCGGCAGGCGCAGATCCTTGACGAGGGCGGACGGGTCGTGCAGGAGACGCGGCTGTTCGATTCCACCAAGGGCGTTACCTTCCCGATGCGGAGCAAGGAAGAGGCGCACGATTACCGGTATTTCCCCGAACCGGACCTGGTGCCGATCAAGATCTCCGCTGAAACGATCGAGGAGCTCAGAAAGTCCATTCCCGAACTGCCCGACGCGAAGCGTGAGCGGTTCGCGCGGGACTACGGCCTTCCCGAATATGACGCCGATATGCTCACCCAGAGCCGGGCCATGGCAAATTACTTTGAGGAAGCGACCAGGCTCTCGAACCAGCCCAAGACCGTATCGAACTGGATGATGGGTGAACTGATGCGGTTGCTCAATGCCGACGGCAAGGAGCTCGAGGACAGCCCGATCAGGCCGGACCGTCTTGCGGGTCTGATCAGGATGATCGACAACGGCGTTATCAGCATCAAGATCGCCAAGACCGTATTCGAGGAAATGTACCGGAACGGGAAGGACGCGGAGGCCGTTGTTCAGGAACAGGGGCTCGTGCAGGTATCGGATACGGGGGCCATCGAAACGATCATCGACGAGGTGATCAAGGCGAATCCCGGCCAGGCTGCCGAGTACAAGGCAGGCAAGGACAAATTGTTCGGTTTTTTCGTCGGGCAGGTGATGAAGGCAAGCAAGGGCAAGGCGAACCCGGACGTGGTAAACCAGCTTCTGAAAAAGAAATTGAGCGAATAGCAGTCATGGGAAACAACGAAGCGAAAATTCAAACAAACGGTAAGGGGGACACGCAATGCTGATACATATACACAAACATATGAGTTGGATCATGTGGGCCATCATCATCCTGATCACGATCTCGTTCCTTTTCTTCGGGATCTATCCGTCCAGTACGACCAGCAACATGGTGGCCGACGTGAACGGGGATGTTATTACCGGTGAGGACCTGAACCGGGCATACCGGAACCTGTATGATACGTATAAACAGATATTCAAGGACCAGTTCAACGAGGCCATGACGAAGACGCTCAGAGCACAGGCTTTGCGCGAGCTGGTGCAGAGCAGGCTCCTGATTCAGGAGGCGGGCCGCATGGGTCTCAAAATCAGCGATGACGAGCTCCGCGGCGCTATCCTGAAGATTACTGCCTTCAGCCCGCAGGGCAAATTCGACCAGAAGACCTATGAGTACTATCTGCAGCGCGAGAACATAACCCCGGCGGTGTTCGAAACAGAACAACGGGAATTTATGCTGCGGAAGAAGCTGGAGAACCTGATCGAGGACAGCGTGGAGGTGACCGAGGCGGAACTTGCGGCGGCATATGCATCGTCGAACCCGAAAGCCAAAGCCGGCGACTTCGAGAAGAACAAGGGGTCTTTCCGGAAAACGCAACTGCAGCAGAAGCGGAGCGAGGCGCGTGAAGCTTATGTCCGCGGGCTGGAGAGTAAGGGCAAGGTGGTCCTGAACGATAAGGTCCTGGCAGCGAGCTGATAAGGAAGTTCCTGGGCTGTAGAAAAAACTCATCAGTTAGACAAAAAAGCGGGGCCTCCAGCGGGGCTCCGTTTTTCATTTTATGCACATAATAAACCACGGCCAAAAAAAATCATTTGGACACGGAGAACATCGGATACGAGTCGGATAACGGCGGATATCTCCTTAACAGGTACACCCAAAGGTTTATGTTTGCTTTAGCCTTTATCCGCTTTTATCATACGTTCATCCGCCTCTTCCGTGTCAAAGGTCCTTTTATAGTATTTATAAAGCCAGACGTTCCTCCAACGCACTGAAGAGATGGATGACGCTGCGACAGGCCCGCTCCCAATCCTCAATCAACAGGCTTTCGTTCTCGGAATGGGCCGCGGAGTAGGGATCTCCGACGCTGAAGAGCAGTGCCGGAACGCCGCCGAGCGCATCCGTGATCGTCTGCACAAACGGAATGGACCCGCCGGCCCCGATGACCACGGGCTTTCTGCCATACCCCTGCGCCAGAGCATGCAGAGCGGCTTCGAAGGCCGGACCGCGGGTATCGGTCTTCCACCAGTGCGACGGCGATTCCGGCTCGATCGTCACGGTCACCCCCCAGGGAGCGTGCGCGCGCAGATGGCGGGTGAGCAGGTCCAGCGTCTCCTGCGGGTCCATGTCCGGCACGATTCGGATGCCGACTCGGGCCCAGGCCGCGTCGTTGATGATGTTCGCCGCCTGCTTTTTGCTGCTGGCTTCAATGGCGTTTACGGCAATGGAGGGTCGGTACCACATCTTTTCATAGACCGAACCCGCTCCGCCGGTGATCGGAACGCTCTCCAGCAGGGTGGACTGTTTCCGGTACTGGGCTTCGCGAAAGGGGAGCGCATCGAGAGTGGCCTTTTCTTCAGGCGAAAGGGGATGCACCTTGTCCCCCAGACCGGGTATGGCGGGTCGGCCCTGATCGTCCACCAGTGTTGCCAGCATTTTTGAGAGCGCCAGTACGGGATCCGGCAGCGGCCCGCCCCAGGTGCCCGAATGGACGCTTGAAGCCAGGGAGCGAACCTCGACGTTCACGGTCACAATGCCGCGGAGCGAAGCGGTAAGGGTCGGCACGTTGCTGTCGAAGTGCTCGCTGTCGGCGATCAGCACCACATCGGCTGAAAAGAGCTCGCGATGCTGTTCCAGGAGCTTGTACAGGTTGGTCGATCCGATCTCCTCTTCTCCCTCAATCAGGACCTTGACATTGATCGGAAGCCGGCCTGAAGTGGCCAGGTACGACCGGATCGCAGCAGCGTGCATCACCGCGCCGCCCTTGTCGTCGGCAGTTCCACGACCGTAGAGCCTGCCGTTCCGAACGACCGGCTCAAAGGGGGGCGTTGTCCAGAGCGCCTCGCGTCCGGTGGGCTGGACATCGTGGTGGGCGTACAAAAGAATGGTCGGTTTTCCCGGCGCCTGGGTCCATTGTCCGAAGACCGCCGGATGCCCCTGGCCGGGATCAAGGATGCGGACATCGGTGAGCCCGCTTGCAGAGAGCATGCGTGAGGTGAACTCCGCACTGCGCCTGACCGGAGCCGGGTCAAACCCCGGGAAACTGATGCTGGGGATCCGGACCAGCTCTTTCAGGTCGTCGAGATAGGCGGATCGCGCCTTGTTGAAGTGCGCAAGGGCTGCTGCAAGGTGGCTGCTGTTCATGCGGGGCTCCTTCGTGCGTTATACCATCTGAAATTATACGTGAGATAATCCGGTTGTCGACCGGGAGATGGCCGCACGGTACTGTTGCGCGCTCTTTCACTTCCTGGGATGGGCCTTCTTGTACTCGATCGGTCTTTCGGTAAGCCCGTTCGGTCCCCAGATGCCTGATCGGTTCTCCCTCGCCGCATATTGCGCTTTTTTCAGACGGTCCACGTGTTTACTGTTGGGCTGGATCGTGAACAGGACGGCGAATCCGTCTCTGAGCATCAGTTCGTTGATCAAAGTTTTGTCGTCCAGCCAGAGATAGGCAAGAAGACGGTCATATTTGTCGTACTTGGTTACGTCCGTTTCCACCCGGACCATCCCGTCTGATCCCTTGATAAGCTCACGCAGATGTTTCTTTGCCTTCTTTCCCCAGGTTTCCTGGCCCATTTCAGGAGCATCGATGCCGATAAGCCTGGTCCGGTATGTTCTGCCGTCCATCCTGATGACCACCGTATCGCCGTCGTTCACCTCAACGATCCTGGCCTCAGGCAAGGCGCTGCCGGCCTGCGCCGGCGGCCCAAGAAGTGCCAAAGAAAGCACGATCAATACAAGATAGGTGGCATATTCCATGCTGATGCGGTACGAGCAGGTAGGTCTTTTGTTCATGCAGAACATGGACGGTCCTCCTTTGTGTCTGAACGTTAGCACCAGTTTAAGCGCCCAACTATGGCATACCGGATGGACGAAAACAAGCAAAAAAGCCGGCCTTGACTCGAACCGCGGCGTGATCCATAATATCCCTATGGCCGTCACGGACAATGACTGCTCCTTTGAAAGCCGGGAGCTGGCGCAGATGAACGCACTTCTTCCGGGCCTCATGGTCCTGACGCTTAGTACGTGCGAATTCAAAAGAGGCTTGGTTAAAAGGACAGGTATCAGCCGCTTTTCATAACAGGATATGCTATAGTTGACAAATATTGTGAAAGCATCAATGCGGTCAGGAACTGGGCAGCGCAACGTATTACTGTTCATAACTATCCTCGACCAGAAGGACCAGGGAGCAGTTCCGTAACCTCCGTTATAAATAACCATGAAAATACGCGCTATCATAATCATGTTTACAGTGTTCGCAATCCTCACGTCAGCAGCTGGAGGCGCTCTTTATTATTCAATAAAGAAAAGCGCAGTTGCGGAACGTCACACGGAAACGGCCGATACTCTGGACGATGTGACCGTCGGCAGCGCTGCCCTGAAATGGACCGGATTGGAAAAGATCGATGCAGGGCTCGTTCGCGATGCCGCTGGCAAGCGCTCTATGATCCTTGAGGCGCCGATCCAGAGCAGTCCGGGCTGGAAGGTGCTGTTCCTGCATGACCTGGACACCGTAGCAAGCAGGATATCGGGCATGATGCTCAGGCAGACCGGGTTCATCATCATACTGATCTGTATTGGTGTCGGCGTTGTGAGCGTCGTACTGTATCGTAAAGCGAACAGCGATATCCTTAAGCGAAAAAAAACGGAAGAGGAACTCAGGAACATAAATACGACCCTGCTGGCCGTGATCAAAGCGTCGCCGCTGCCGATCGTGGGTGTTGATGCCGCCGGCTCCACGGTGTTGTGGAATCCGGCTGCGGAGCGTGTCTTTGGCTGGACCGAGCAGGAAGTGCTTGGACGGCCGCCGCTCATTGTACCCACGGACCTTCAGCAGGAGCATACCTCCTTCCGGAGCAGGATCGTCGATGATGACACGATAAGTGGAGTGGAAACGCGGCGCTTGAAAAAGGACGGCACGCTGATCGACGTTACGGTGTCATCCGCCACCATCCATGATGAACAGGGCGCCAGCGTGGCCGCCATGGGGATCTACGAGGACATCACGGCGCGCAAGCAGGCCGAGGATGAGGTCCGGTTTCTTGCCGCGATCATCCAGGACCTTCCCGATGCGGTGTGCGCCATTGACACCGCCGGCAGCGTGGTCACCTGGAACAGCGGTGCAAGCAGAATGCTGGGGTATAGCGCGGAAGAGATAATCGGCAAACACGTAACGACCGTTATCCCCGAGGATATAGCGCAGAAGGAATTTGACCACTGTTTGACGCTCTTGAATAATGAGGGCTTCTTTTCCGGATATGAATCGGTCCGCCTTGCCAAGGACGGCAAAAGGATCCCGGTGGAACTGACCGCTGTTGCGATAAAGGACCGGGAGCAGACGATCACCCACTATGCCTCGATCATGATAGACCTTACCGACCGCAAAAAAGCGGAAGAGGAGCGGCTGAAGGTCCACATGCTGGAGTCGATCGGGTTCCTGGCCGCGGGGATCGCCCACGACTTTAATAATCTGCTCAGCGTCATTCTGGGGAACATCCATATTGCCAAAATGTCGCTGCCGTCGGACGAGAAGGCCTTTAACCGGCTTACCGACGCCGAGGGCGTCATTGACCTCGCCAGCGAGCTGAGCAAGCGGCTGATCACCTTTGCCACCGGCGGGGATCCCCGCAGAAAGTTGATGCCACTGTCGGGCTTGTTCACCGATACGATCACGACGCTGTTGAAAGGCTCGGCGATCCAGGCTGTCTTTGATCTGCCGGAGGACCTCGCCGAGGTTTCGGTGGATGAAGGGCAGATGAAGCAGGTGATCAGCAACCTGGTGATCAACGCAAAAGAAGCGATGCCGAAGGGCGGCGTGCTCACGGTCCGGGGGGGGAATATCCAGGTATCTTCACAGGACAACTTTCCGATGCGCGAAGGTCGTTACCTGCATCTGTCGATCACCGATACCGGCGCCGGTATCCTGGCTGAAAACCTCGCCAGGATCTTCGACCCTTATTTTTCCACCAAGAACACCTACAGCCAGAAGGGCCTGGGGCTTGGTCTTGCCGTGTGTTATTCGATCATCAACAGACATGACGGCCTTCTTACCGTCGAGTCGGAAGTCGGCAGGTGGACGACCTATCATATCTATCTCCCGGTCATGCCCTGATCCGGACTGTGCCGCTCATTTCCTTTTGAGTCTCTTGCAAAAGTCAAAAACTACCCTTCGACAAGCTCAGGGCGAATGCATAGAGCTTTTTCTGTTAATAATCCGATTGTCATCCTTGATGATTTATCTACCGAGACAGGGGAGAATATTCAGAAGGGATACATGCAGGTATTTGCAGGAGCGATGACGGGGATAAAAAATCCTAAGGCTCACGAAAATATTGTTATTGATGAGGTAAAAGCTATCCACTTCTTATTTCTTGCGAGCTTGCTATTGCATAAGAGAGAATTGATGAAAGAAAGTCAGGAGCTAATTAAATAGGATTGTTTTCCCGCGTTTTTTTCGGTACAATAGCCTTAAAAGTTAAAGAGGTGCTGAAATGACTAAAGTGAAAGGCATATTTAAGGGAACCACTGTCCAGCTTCTTGAGTCTGTAGCGGCGACGAATGGCGTGGAAGTCGATGTCATCTTCCACGAACCCGATGAAAAAGACCAATCATTCGTGAGCGCCATGAAACAGGAGCTTGCGAGGATGGAGACGGGTTTGAAGCTTGGCGGCGGCCCCTACTATCACTCACGGGATAAGCTGCATGAGCGATAAGGTTTTTATCTTGCCGCTGGTTCAGGCATGCTGATTGAGCCGAATAATTAACATGTGGTTCAGGCTGCAAGCCTGAACCAGCGAGATGGAGGATTTCACGATGAACGTTGCCAAGGAAAAACTGGAAACTCTGATCAAAGATCTGCCTGATTCCGTGGACATTGAAGAGGTCATGTACCGCATTTTGATTCTTCAGAAAATAGAGGGAGGCGAGGCTGCCATTAAGCAGGGGAAGACCCTGTCGCACGATGAAACTCTGACAAGGTTGTCGAAAAAATGGCGGAACTGATTTGGGGTGAGGTGGCAATCTCAGACCTTGAGAGCATATTTGACTATATTGCTCGAGATTCCCATCAATACGCCAGGCATCAGGTCGAGAGGATCCATCAGTCAGCGGAGCGCCTGCGGCTGTTTCCTGAATCCGGCCGCCATATCCCAGAATTTCCGCACTTTCCCCACCGAGAAGTCCTCATTGATAATTATCGTCTAATCTATCGCTACGCCGCCGACATCGAGCGGGTATTTGTTGTAACCGTCATGCATGGCCGTAGGCTGTTGAACGAAGCGACATTGCTGTAGCTATAACGGCCCCGATTTTCTTGGACACGATTTTATGCTAAAAACTAAAGCGGAGACGCTTATGAAAAAACCGGTGGTTGACACGGACCTTTGTATCGGATGCGGTCATTGTGCAGAGGTCTGTCCACGGGTGTTCGAGCTGGGGGACGATGAAAAATCGACCGTGATCGGCCCCGATCAGTGTGGGTCCAGCAATTGCCAGGAGGCAATCGATACCTGTCCCGTCCAAGCTATCAGCTGGGAAGGGTAGCGCGAATCCTGAGAATGCAGACCGCAGAGTGCGGTATGTATGGTGCAAAGTGCGTGGTCTCCGCAATATATTTTCTTGCCATTTGCAATATCCTGTAGTAACTTCATGCAGGTTCACTGAGTATTGATCTTTCCGGTTATGTATGTTACGCAGTACGTTGGACCTGGACCCTGGACCCCGGACCCTTGATTGGTGCTGCCATGTGTGACCTCTGTACAAAACACGGTGAAGGAAAGATCTGGTATAAGAATGCCAGGAACTACGCCCAGGACCTTCTGTCCGACCTGGAACGGCGCCGGTATATCGAGAATTTCCTGACCTCGGCATTCAGCGAAGGGTTCCAGACTCTGGGGCGGCTCGAGACTATTTACCGGAAAAAAGGCAAACTCCCCGATGCGGTGAAGACCGCCATGGTCACGAAGGCAAAAGAAGAGCACTACGGCCAGGTTCTGCCCATCGAAGAGATCAGCGAGGTGGTGCGCCAGGCCAAAACCGTGGTGCGCATGCCCTGCGCCTGCCGGTGGAATATCGATAAAAAAGAGGAACGCTGCTGTTACGCGGTCAGCTACGGTCCCGAGGCTTGGTACCAGGGCATTGACATGGGCTATTTCGGCAAGGCCTCTGATGAGGGGTTGGAGTCCCTCACTCCTGATGCCGCCATCGAGCAGATGACGGCCATGGAAGCAGGCGGCTCGGTCCATACGATCTGGACCATGATGACGCCCTTTATCGGCGCGATCTGCAACTGCTCTCCCGACGACTGTCTTGCCATGAGGACCCTGTTCCGCACCAGCGTGGAGACCATGGAGCGGGCCGAGTATGTGGCGAGGGTGGACGAAACGCTCTGCAGCGGCTGTGGGCTCTGCACGGAGCGCTGTCATTTTCTTGCCATTGACGGCCACCGTCACAATGGTGTGTCCCATGCGCACCTTGATCCGCACAAGTGCTTTGGCTGCGGCTTATGCCGCGGGGTGTGCAGCACCGGCGCGATCTCGCTCGTGTTGCGAAAGAGTATTGTTTGAAAGACACGCTCAGGGTATACTGAATCCGGACAGTCCGGAACCAAAAGCAGTGGTGAAACCTCTCACCCTGTACTATTTCTATACCTATGACGCTTAAAGAATACTTCCAGAATATCAGCGGCACCGGCATCCTGTCGACGGCGGACATCGCGGGCGCGGTCAATGCAGCGGTTTACTCCAGGCCACATGTGCTTGACGACAGGACCGTGGCCTTTGTCATGCGGCAGCGCCTGACGCACCACAACCTGCAGTCGAACCCCTTTGCCGCCTATCTTTTTCTTGAGAATGCGCCAGGCCACCAGGGGCTGAGACTCCATTTGAAAAAGCTGAGGGAAGAGACCGACCCCGCGGCCATCGAGCCGTTTCGTATGCGGCAACTGTCGCCTGAAGAGGAACTGAAAAGAGGGCACACCTATCTGGTCATGTTCACGGTCATAAAGGTTTTGCCGCTGAGCGGGAGTGGTGAAGCGAAGGCCGGCTTGTGACTGCCGGGGTATACGCCATGAGGAGAACTATGAAGACAATAGGGAGAACAGGAATGGTGCTGATCATGATGATCCTGCTGGCAGCGTGTCAAAGCACACCACCGCAGATCAGCATCGAGGGAGCGAAAGCGGAAATGTCGCCGGCCATCGTGGGCGAGGCCATCGTGTCGCTCAGGATCGTAAACCAGGGCGGATCTGATGTGTTGACGGGCGTGAGGACAGACCTTCCCGGATCCATGGCGTCGCTTCATCTGATGCAGGGGCAGCGCATGGTCACCGCTGATACGATGGCTATTCCCGCCAGGGAGACAATTGTCTTGAGGTTGGGAGGTTCTCACATTATGGTAGAGCACATGGGCAGGGCCATGAAAGAGGGTTCTCCGCTCACGATCACGCTGGTCTTCAAAAAGTCCGGCGAAAAACAGGCGCAGCTCATGCTCCAGAAAGCTCCTTCCCTGCGTATGAACTAGGCTGCCTGTTCAGAGCTAGAGCTCCTTTATGAAAAAAAAATATACGCAAGCGGTCTGCCGCGACTCCGCTCCCGATCCCTCCTCCTCAGGCACGACGAAGGAAGGCTTGATCATTGCCCACCATGGTGTGGCTGTTGAGGTCCTGTCATCCGATGGTACACGCAGCCTGGTACGCGTCAAACGGCGCTCCGGTCATGTAGTCGGCGACCGCGTAGAGGTCATTGGCGAGGTCCTGCGCCGATTGAACAGGAGCACAGAGCTGCGTCGCCGGGACTCACGAGGCAGCATTCACCTGGTCGGCGCTAATCTTGACGTTCTCGGTATGGTCGTTGCCCACCTGCCCAAACCATCTCCTGGGTTCATCGACCAGGCAATTGTTGCGGCACGAGCGGAAGGCCTCCAGCCGTTCCTGGTCATCAACAAATGCGATCTTGAGGGTTCAGCGGGATTTGCTCTTGCGCTGCGCAAAGCCTATGTCGAAACGGTCCCTGTTTTTCCGTTGAGCGCCGTTGCCATGACGGGCCTCGGTCCGCTGAGGGATTTTCTGGGCAAGGGACACCGGGGGGCTTTTGTGGGCACGACTGGTGTGGGCAAGAGCTCGCTGCTGAACGCGCTCTGTCCGGACATCAATCTCAAGGTAGGGCAGGTCAATGAAGACAGCGGCAGGGGCCGCCATACGACCACGGTCTCCACACTGCATACCTTGTCAACGGGCGGAGAGCTGATCGATACACCCGGTTTTCAGGATTTCGGGCTGGTGGATATTTCAGCGCGGGACCTGGCCATGCATTTCCCGGGGTTTGAAAAGGCCGGATATGGCGCCTGTCGTTTCCGGGATTGCCGGCATCGAACAGAGCCAGGCTGCGCTGTTCTGGACCTTGTGGAAAAGAACGAGATCGCCCGGGAGCGGTATACTGCCTACCTGGAGGCGCTGGACGAGGTCGAGGCGGATGAGGCCCGGATGCGGCGCAGTGAATGGAAAAAATGAGTGCGCTCTGGTCCTGCTTTTGTTCTGTATGCGGAAAAGAGTGTAAGGAAGTTTAAGACAGGAAAATAAAATAAAAAAGCAGGCCCTGTATAAACAGGACCTGCTTGGATGGGTCAGGCTTAGAGCTTTACAACGTTGGCTGCCTTGGGGCCTTTGGGCGAGTCGACAACGTCGAACGTGACATTCTGACCTTCGGCCAGGGATTTGAATCCGCTGTCCTGAATGTCGCCGAAATGAACGAATACATCTCCGCCATTTTCGCGAGTAATGAATCCAAAACCCTTGGAATCATTGAACCACTTTACTGTACCATTTTCCATGATAAGCTACCTCCTTCTTGTGAATTGAAGCTGACGGAAAAGGCCAAAAAAAGCCGCAAAGCCTAATGTCTTTGCGGTTACCCTACAAGTACATCCGGAACTTCTGAAAGACATAATGCCACTTCGGCTCTGAGAAGTCAAGGATTATTATTGTATTATCAAAATAGATTTCTTTTCCGATGTCAGGGATGATCACTTGCCTGTTCCCCATTTACCGGACTACCCGTAAAATACCCTGCTATTCCACCCCAAAAACCTTGCAATTCGTCACTACTTATTATATTCTTTGCGAGAAATAGAACAGGGAATAGCATGGGGGCGGCCCTGTGCAGCGTCTGGCAGGGAAGGGTAAGTTCAGCCTGTATAAAACGGATTGACCTGAACGCCTGGAGGTTGGTAATGCAGATAACGTGCTGGGGAGCAAGAGGTTCAATTCCTATTTCCGGAAAAGAATACCTCAAGTATGGCGGCGACACGACCTGCATCGAGATTCGGACCAAGGACGACGATGTCATTATCATCGACGCCGGCACGGGCATGAGAAAGCTCGGGAACAAACTGCTCGCTTCGAACAAACGCGATATACATCTTCTTTTCACCCATGCTCATTGGGACCACCTCATGGGCTTCCCTTTTTTTAAACCTATCTATATGAAGGGGACCAGGATCAGCATGTACGGATGTCCCTATGCGCAGAGTTCCGTCAAGGACATCCTTTCCCGGTCCATGACCGCACCCTACTTTCCCGTGGATTTTGGCCAGCTGCAGGCCGAAATAACCTCGCACGGTGTTTGCGAAGAGACCTTTGCTATCGGTTCCATTCGTATCACGCCCATACAATTGAACCATCCGAACCAGGGCATGGGCTACCGGTTCACCGAGGACGGCAAGAGTTTTGTTTTTCTCACGGATAATGAGTTGACGCACCGCCATGCCGGGGGGGAAGACTACGAGGAGTATGTCAGGTTTTCCGCCGGAGCGGACCTGCTGATCCATGACGCGGAATATAGTGAAAAGCAGTATACCCTGACGAAAGGGTGGGGGCATTCTGTGTATACTGATGCGCTTCGACTTGCCATGGACGCGCAGGTCGGACAATTCGGTTTGTTCCATCATAACCAGGAGCGGACAGATGAAGAATTGGACCGGATGGTGGAGGATTGCGGCAACGTGGTCAAAAGCAGCAATAAGAATATCCTCTGCTTTGCCGCCCAGCCAGGAATGGTCATAAACCTGTAACCGCTGAAGTACTTCTCCGGTAAGGAGCGCAGAGCATGGCAGACCCTATGAGCGGGAGCGAATCCCGCTTCATAATCATACAAAGTGATAAAGACAAAGCTGGTGCGCCACCCGTTAAAAACGCTGCTGCTCAAAAAGAGGTCCTGTTATGATTACGCTGCTGATCATTCTGTGCGCTGTTGCCGCGGTCTACCTTTACGCAACAATCGCTTTCTACTACGCCTATAAAAACTGGTGCCCGGTCTGAAAGACCGTCAGCTCGCCGGGGACGCCGGCGAAGGGAAAGCAGTTTGCCTTCCTGGATAAGCGCAAGCGCCCCAGGAGCTGAAAAAGGAACAAGGAGACTGACCATGGCCCAACAACGCATCGTATTTACGCGCTTCCAAAGCGACGACGTGGAAATGTTCAACGACATCTACGCCATCGATCCTGACGGGAAGAATGAGGTCCGGCTCACCACCAATCCGGGACCCAACGGAGCATATTCGGACAATGCTGCGCCCCGGTACAACAAGGACAGGACGATGATCGCCTTCGTCAGCACAAGGAACAATGAATACAAACTGTATAATATTTTTTTCATGGACCTGGCCGCGCAGAAGACGGCGCAAATCACCTCAGGAAATCTTGATATCTCCAGTGTTGACTGGTCGCCTGATGACATCCGCTTGGTCTTTTCAGGCAGGGATGACAAGGGGCTTCAGCAGATACACCTGGTCAATCTGGACGGCAGCGGCCTGACGAAGCTGACGGAGGGGCCGGAGGAGAACACGAACCCGCAGTGGTCGCCTCGGGGCGATCTGATCGTGTGCACGCAATTCATGCGCGACAGCAAAACGTCGCAGATTGTTACGATGGATACGCACGGCAACAATCGTGTGCACCTTACCTCCGATGAAACAGCTCATAGTAATCCCTCATGGTCGCCTGATGGTTCGTGGATCGTGTATCGATGTGACCTGGACGTGCCGCATCTTCGCAAGATCAATGTCGAGACCCGGGAGGTCGTGTTGTTCGATGCTCCTCGATCAGGCGCTGATTCATCCCCGATCTGGTCGGGCAAGGAGATCGTGTTCTCGAGCAACTGCGACTGGGAGAAAGCCGAGTCCATATTCAACCTGTATAAAATGTCCGATACCGGAGGGAACATCCAGCGGATAACGACCAACCAGACCTTTGAGTATTGCGGGGATTGGTAGGGGGGGGGGCAGGGAAAAATGACGATGGATCGTCACTGGTTCAGGATAGAACAGCGGTACGCGATAACCGTAGACGACATCCGCTCCAATGGCCGGACAGAATATTTTGTGCGTGCCAGGAGGATATTCAGTCAGGTAGCCAGTGCTTTGGGCCACCGGGGGAGCGAGCTGGCGA
This sequence comes from Nitrospirota bacterium, assembly GCA_031427195.1. Classification (GTDB taxonomy): domain Bacteria; phylum Nitrospirota; class UBA9217; order UBA9217; family UBA9217; genus GWC2-56-14. The sequence goes on along the minus strand of JANPMZ010000244.1, from coordinate 3,001 downwards.
AGTATATGTGGAAGGACCCCTCAGCTATCACGCGGCAGATGCGGGATACGACGCAGGAGAGGGAGGTCCGGGTGGTGTTGAAGGGGTTGGGAGGTAATAAGTCAACAAATCAAGCCTGATATGATCCGAATCAGCAGAATTTACCCAGCGTTGTTTTATGCGTTAGAGGGTGCCCGAAATGGAGCGGAATGGTGGCCTGAATTCAAGCGGAATGGGTGCCTGAATTGGATCGGAATACGCACAATCCTTGGGGTTGCCAAACTTATTATGAAACCATCATAAATGCCATTGAAATAAACCGGCTTTTATTATATACTTTACCCGAGTATGAAAGGCCGTTTTGAAAGGCCGTTTCCGCATTAGAGTTCCGCAGCCCTCCGTTCATCCTCCCGGTTCGACAAGATCGTGAAGCTGAACGGCAGGAGAACGCATCTGCATATGACGCTCCATCACAGCGGGTCTATGCATCGGCTGGTTCGTTCCGGTCTTTGTACCATTACCCGAGAGAGAGTTTGACAGGATGAAGCAAACAATGGTAAACACCGTTCGCAGCTTGTTCCTCTGCAGCATGACGCTCCTGGCCATGTCCGGATGTGCCGGCCTGGGGAAAGCATCGCCACCACCGAAACCGGCTGTTCGTCCGCAGGCGAGGCCGGTCGATGCCAAAGCTCAACAGCACTATTACGACGTGGGCCTTCAGCAGTACTCCAAAGAGAACTACGGAAAAGCCAAAGAAGCGTTTCAGCAGGCTGTCGAGTTCGGCCCGAATACCGAGCTGGGAGTGAAGGCGCAGGAGAACCTGAAAAAAATACAGCAGATCCTGAAAACACTTGAGGAGCTCGAATTAAAATGACCGACGATCCTGCTTACACCGGGGCGGCTCCCGATACGGAACTACCATCAGAAGCAGTTGCGGTATCGCAGCAGCCCCAGTCCGATAAAAAAAGCGCTGCGCCGCCCGCGCCGAAACAGAAAACTCCCGCAGCACCGTCCTGGCTGGTTCATCGCATCAAATCCATCAGTCTGCGCTATAAGATCGCGGGCACGATCATCGTCATCCTGAGCCTGGCCGTCGCCTCCCTCGGTATTGTGACCTTTGCCCGCCAGAATGCGATCCTGCGCAATGAAATAAAAAGCCGCGCCGCCACCCTGGCCCATCAGCTGGCGAACGTGGGCAAGGAAGGCCTGCTTACCAAACAGGAAATGCCGGTTTTCTCCACCATTACGGACATTCTGAACCGGGATGATGTGGTCTATGCCATGGTTCTCGATGCCGAGGGGAAGGTCTTCGCCCACAGCGACCTTTCAAAAAAAGGCTCAGTCCCTGGCGAGGCCTCGGACAGCGCGGCACTGAAAGCCGGCGGCCTGCTGTTCCAGGAGACGCTGTTCAACAACGACGCGGTCCTGCACGTGACGATGCCGATCATGCTGAAAGCGATGAACCTGAAGCTCGGTGTGGCGCGGGTGGGCCTGTCGCAGAGAACGTTGAACGAGTCCATCCGCAGGCAGAAGGAGATCTATCTCTGGGTCGCCCTGGTGTTCGTGGTGGGCGGCCTCTTGGTCTCTTTTGCCCTTGCTCGCATGATTACCAAGCCGCTCGATTCGCTGGCCGAAGGCATCAAGGTCGTGGGCCGGGGGGATCTGCGCAGGCTGGTGGCCGTGCACTCCGACGACGAGATCGGCCACCTGACCAGCGCGTTCAATAACATGATCCTGAACCTGCGCGAGAAGCTCCTGATGGAAAAGTATCTGTCGCAGTCCACGGTGGCGAGCATCAAGGAGCACCGCGACGTGGCGCAGTTGAAGCTGGGCGGCGAGCGGAAGTACGTGACCGCCCTGTTCTCCGATGCGCGCGGCTTCACCTCCCTGGCCGAGAAGATGAGCCCCGAGGACGTGGTGCGCCTCATGAACGTCTACCTGAATCTGCAGGCGCAGGTCATTCACCAGTTCGGCGGGACCATCGACAAGTTCGTGGGCGACGAGGTCATGGCGATCTTCGAGGGCCGGGGGAACGAGATCAATGCGGTCCGGGCTGCCGTGGAGATCCAGAGCTATTGCAAGGAACTGAACGCGGCCAGAGCCGCAGCAGGGGATAAAACCATCTCCATCGGTATCGGCCTGAATAGCGGCGAGGTAGTCATGGGGAACATGGGCTCCGAGGACCACATGGACTACACAGTTATCGGCGACAATATCAACATCGCTGCGCGCATGTGCGGCATTGCCCAGCCCGGGCAGGTGCTGGCCAGCAAGTCCATTGCCGACCCCATCGGCGAAGATACGACCATGCTGGATATGCACCCGGTCATGGTAAAGGGCAGGGACCAGCCCATCGGCGTTGCCGAAGTGGTGACCGTTAAAGGCGGCTCGCGGCGGTATATGCGAAAGGCAACGGACGCCCTGGCCACCTACCGGCTTGAAGGGTTCTCCGATGAATCCTACACCGCTTCCCTTAAGAACATCAGCCCCGCCGGATGTCTTTTAGAGGTTGATGGGCCGGTGGGCATCGGCTCCAAATTGAACCTGGTCATGAACCTGTTGGAGCTGGATAGCGTGACGGTCCGCGCCACGGTCTATCACGCCAGAAAACAGGAGCGGGCCTACTACATAGGGTTGTGCTTCGAGGGACTGGAAGAGGAAGCCCGGCACCGCATTATTCAGTGGACCCATCAGGTGAATTCGGAGATTGTGGAAGGGCTGCTGCTGTAGTTGAAGGGGTTGGGAGACAATAAGTCAACAAATCAAGCCTGACCCGATATGCTCCTGACCCGATATGCTCCTTGTTCGATGACGGCCATCAACTGAGCAAACTCATTGGCAGACCGACGACATCATTGGCAGCGGCAGTTGCGGCGGTGATGAAATAAGCCTTTATCCTGATTCTCAAGGCGTTCAGCCAGCCCCCTCGTAACAGCCGACCCCATGGTGTCGATCATCGTCCATCCGCGTATTTTTTGGGTTAAATTGTTTTTTCCCTTGACAAGTCCGCAAGTTACATGGT